>CAJLAN010000037.1 GCA_905204635.1 uncultured Collinsella sp.
CACCGCAACTAAAAAGGGGCGCTGACTGAGATAGTCAGCGCCCCTTTTGTTAGGTGGGTTAGCCTCCGAGGTAGGCTTTGCGGACGTTATCGTCGTGCAGGAGCTCTTGGCCGGTGCCGGTCATGGTGATCTTGCCGGTCTCGAGCACGTAACCGCGTGTGGCGATGGAAAGCGCCATCTGCGCGTTTTGCTCGACCAGAAGCACCGTGGTGCCGGCCTTGTGCAGGTCCTCGACAATCTGGAAGATCTGTTCGATCAGAATCGGTGCCAGACCCATGGAAGGTTCGTCGAGCATAAGCAGTTTGGGGTTACTCATAAGGGCGCGCCCCATAACGAGCATCTGCTGCTCGCCACCTGAAAGGGTGCCGGCGACCTGGCGACGACGTTCCTTCAGGCGCGGGAACTGCTCGTAGACGCGCTCCAGGCCCGGAGCAATTGTGGACTTGGGCTGTGTATAGGCGCCCATCTCCAGGTTCTCCTCGACCGTCATCTGCAAAAAGGCGCGACGACCCTCGGGAACCTGAGCCAGGCCCTTACCAACCAGCTTATCAGCGGGCGTATGGGTAATGTCCTCGCCCATAAACTTGATGGAGCCGGTCTTGGAGCGCAGCAGGCCCGAGACGGTCTTGAGCGTTGTGGACTTGCCGGCACCGTTGGCACCAATCAAGGCCACGATCTCGCCCTCGTTAACGTTAAAGGAGATGTCCTTGATGGCGTGGATGGCGCCGTACCAGACGTTGATGTTGTAGACGGAAAGCATCGGCTCTGCCATTTAGTTCTCCCCCTTATCCTGCTTGCCCAGATATGCCTCGATAACGGCGTCGTTGTTCTGAATTTCCTCTGCCGTGCCCTTGGCGATGACCTTACCAAAGTTGAGCACGCAGATGCCCTCGCAGATGTTCATAACGAGCGACATATCATGCTCGATAAGCATGATGGCAATGCCGAAGGTGTCGCGAATCTTGACGATGTTCTCCATGAGCTCCGCGGTCTCGGACGGGTTCATGCCGGCGGCAGGCTCGTCGAGCAGCAGCAGCTTGGGGTTGGTGGCAAGCGCGCGGACGATCTCCAGACGACGCTGAGCGCCGTAAGGCAGCGATCCGGCCTGCTCGTTTGCCAGATGCTCCATATCAAAGATGGACAGCAGCTCCATGGCGCGCTCGTGCGCGGCCTTCTCGTGCTTCCAATACGTCGGCAGGCGCAGCACGCCCTCAAAGCCGGAGTAGCGCTCCTGGTTGTGCAGGCCGACCTTAACGTTATCCTCCACCGTCATGGTGTTGAACAGGCGAATGTTTTGGAAGGTACGGGCGATGCCCATACGGTTGACCTGATAGACCGACTTGCCCGAGGTGTCCTCGCCGTCGAGCAGGATGGTGCCGTGCGTGGGCTGATACACCTTGGTGAGCAAGTTGAAGACCGTGGTCTTACCGGCACCGTTGGGGCCGATCAGACCGGCGATCTCGGTCTTGCCGATAGTCAGGCTAAAGTCGTCGACTGCCTTAAGGCCACCGAACTCAATACCCAGGTGGATGCACTCGAGTGCCGGGCGCTCGCCCAGATCGCGGTCGGGAACGATGGCGCCAGAAGGATACGGGACCATCTTGCCCTTGTTGAACTCAAATTTACTGGGCATCGGCTGCCACCTCCTTCTTGGAAGCAAAGCGGTCCTTGACGCGGCCGAAGAACGCCTTGAGCTGCGGGTTGTTGGTAAAGATCATGACCAGGATCAACACGATGGCGTAGATGAGCATGCGGTAGTCCGAGAACTGACGGAGCAGTTCGGGAAGCACCGTGAGCAACGCCGCCGCGATGACGGAGCCGCGCATGTTGCCCAGGCCACCCAGGACCACGAACACCAGAATGAGGATGGACGTGTTGAAGTCGAACTTGGTGGCGGAGAGCTGCGAGAAGTTACCGCCGAAGAGAGCTCCGGCAGCACCGGCGAGGGCAGCGGAAACCACGAAGGCGATCATGCGGTACTCGGTGACGGAGATGCCTACGGACTCGGCTGCAATCTTGTTATCGCGCACGGCCATGATGGCACGGCCGGTACGGCTGCGAACCAGGTTGAGCACGATCACGAGTGCGACCATGACCAGGATGGCACCGGCGAGGAATGTCGAGTACGTCGACACGCCCGAGGCGCCCTGGGCGCCCTTGATGATGGCGGTGCCGTCCTCGAGCAGGTGCAGGTCATCGATCGTGGAGTTGCCCGTGATGTTAAAGATCACGTGCAGGCCGCGCGAGTCGACGCCCACGATAAGGCAAGTGACGATCTCTTTGATGATCTCGCCAAAAGCCAGGGTCACGATGGCCAGATAGTCGCCGCTCAGGCGCAGGACCGGGATGCCGATCAAGAAGCCCAGGATGGCGGCAGCGATGGCGCCGACCACGATGCTGATGATCAGGCGCACCGGATCGGAGGGAACGGCGCTCTCGAGGGCGACCGCGGTGACGATACCCGTGTAGGCACCGACACTCATAAAGCCCGCATGGCCCAGCGACAGGTCGCCCGCGATGCCGACGACGAGGTTGAGGGAAATGGCCATGACGATGTAGGCCGTAATGGGGACCAACTGACCGGCGATCATGCGCGGGATCATATGGTTGGACTGCATAAAGAACACGATGGCGAAGGCCACGATGCACATGGCATACGTGACAAAGTCGTGACGCGTCTGCTTGTCTTTAAGAAACTTCATAACGCTCACCTACACCTTCTCGGGGACGTACTTGCCCAAGAGGCCGGCAGGCTTGACGAGCAGGACGATGACCAAAACACCAAAGACGATGGAGTTGGCAAGGCTCGTGGAAATGTAGGCCTGCGCCATCGCCTCGATGATGCCGATGAGAATGCCACCGACAAAGGCACCGGGGATGGAACCGATGCCACCGAAGACGGCGGCGTCGAAGGCCTTGATGCCAGGCATGGCACCCGTCGTGGGCTGCAGCACCGGCGAGTAGGAGCACAGGAGCACACCGGCGATAGCGGCAAGGGCAGAGCCGATGGCAAACGTCATCGAGATGGTGCGGTTGACGTTGATGCCCATGAGCTGAGCGGCGGCCTTGTCCTCGGACACGGCACGCATGGCCTTACCCATCTTGGTCTTGCCCGTAAAGAACATCAGGCCGGCCATGATGACCAGGCAGGCGACGATGGTGACGAGCGAGACGGCGCTTACGTTGAACTTGGCCAAGAACTCCGGCACCTGGAAGGTGACGAGCGAAGTGAAGTTCTTGGGCGTAGCGCCCCACAGAAGCTGCGCGGCGTTCTGCAGGAAGTAAGACACGCCGATAGCCGTGATCAGAACGGCCAGCGGGCCTGCTTGGCGCAGCGGCTTGTATGCCAGACCCTCGATGAGAACACCGAGAACGGTACAGACCACACAAGAGAGAACTACAGATGCCCAGCCCGGGAGGCCGAGATACGACGTGGCGCAGAACGAGACATAGGCACCGACCATGATGACATCGCCGTGAGCGAAGTTCAGCATCTTGGCGATACCGTAGACCATGGTGTAGCCCAACGCGATGATGGCGTAGACGCTGCCCATGGACAGGCCGTTGACCAGGTATTGGATAAAGACCGTCATGTTCCACATCCCCCTTTCGAATAGGTTTCCAGTTGATGTATGAAACAGGGACGTTACATCGTCCCTAGATACCAAGCAAGCAGGGAAGGCCAAAACCTCCCCTGCTTGGGATCAAAACCGCTCTATGTAAGGCGGCCAATTAGGCCTGTACGTACTTGCCGTCGGTGATGACGTACGCCGTGGGCTCCTTCTGGACCTGACCCTTATCGTTCCAGGTGAGCTTACCGGTCAGACCGTCAACGGTAATCTTGAGCATAGCCTTCGACAGTTTCTCGGCGGCCTCGGTCGGATCGGCGTCGACACCAAGACCGGCCTCCTTGACGGCCTCGGCCACCGCGTGCACGCCGTCGTAGGCGTCGGCGGCAAACTGGTCGGGGGTATCGCCGTACTTATCCTTGTAAGCGTTAACGAAGTCGGCGTTCTTCTCGTCGTCGGCGGAGAACGGGGTCATGAGCAGCAGACCCTCGGCAAGAGAGGTATCGAAGCCCTCAACGCCCAGGATGCCGTCCATGCCGTCGCAGCCCATCATCTTGACGTCGTAGCCCATGTCCTTGGCGTTCTTGAGCAGGACGGACGCCGGCGTGTAGTAGATCGGCGCAAAAATCATGGTAGCGCCTGCCTGCTTGGCCTTGGTCAGCTGGTTGGTAAAGCTCGTGGCGGAGTCGTCCTTAAAGGTCTCCTCGTCAACAATCTCGAGCTTGGACTCAGCGGCCTGGGCCTTAAAGGAATCTGCGATGCCCGATGAATAGGCGTCGCCGGAGTTATAGAACAGCACGAACTTCTCATCCGCATACTTCTGCGCCAGGAACTTGGCAGCGTTGACACCCTGGTTGGGATCGGTGAAGCAAACCTGGAAGACGCAATCCTTGCCGTCGGTGACGTCCTCGGAGGACGCGGACGGGGTGATCATGAACGTCTTGGGGTCGTTACCGCACTCTGCGGCAACGGCAACCGACGCACCCGTGGTGGTCGGGCCGACGAGGGCCTGCATGCCCCAGTCGAGCAGGGTGTTGAAGGCGTTAACGGCCTTCTCGCCATCGGCCTGGTCGTCCTCGGCCTTGCTGGCAAGCGGCAGCTCCTTGGTCGAGAAATCCTTGCAGCCAAGCTCGACGCCCTGGGTGACAGACTTGCCGTAGGACGCGTTGGCGCCGGTCAGCGGGCCGATGGTGCCGATCTTAAACGAAGCGTCGCTCGAAGCGGAACCGCTGTCGCCGCCGTTGGAGGAGCAGCCAGCTAGAATGGACATCGCCCCCAGACCTGCTGCGCTCGCGATAACGCTCCTGCGATTCATAACAGGGTTCAATGACTTACCGGTGAGGCTCGACATGCGGCTCTCCTCTCAAATCTCGTCGGGTTTCGGTTACCCGACAGGCCATCCTTCGCCATGTTCGGCGTTCGCAAAATAGTAGACGCTTTAGTTAAGAAAAGTGGCGATTATTTCAACTTTTCTTTTGCTTTGTCCATTTATCCATATTTATGAGTATTTCTATCAGTTTATGCAGTTTAGCCACTTTATTATGTGAAAGTAATGTTTCCGTTCTGTTACAGGCGTCCTTGCCCTGAATAAAACGGCCCGCCGGACTCGATGTATATGCACTTAGGCGGCGATGTACTTACCGTCCTGAATCACATAGGCCGTAGCAGGCTTTTCGACCTGACCTTCGTCATTCCACGTTAGCTCGCCGGTCAGGCCGTCGATCTTGATCTTGCGCATGGCCTTGGCAAGGTCGCCGGCAATGTCGGCGCCGTCGGCCGTAATGTCGATGTCTGCCTTGTCGATGGCCTCGGCGATGGCGTGGACGCAATCGTAGGCGTCGGCGGCAAACTGGTTAGGCGTCTCGTCGTAGGCGTCCTTATATGCCTTGACGAAGTCGGCATTCTTCTCGTCGTCGGCAGAGAACGGGGTCATAAGCAGTACGCCCTCGGCAAGAGAGGTATCGAAGCCCTCCACAGAGAGCAGGCCGTCCATGCCGTCGGTACCCATGAGCGTCATGTCGTAGCCCATGTCCTTGGCGTTCTTGAGCAAAACGGACGCCGGCGTGTAGTAGATCGGCGCAAAGATGAGCGTGGCGCCGGCCTCCTTGGCCTTGGTGAGCTGGTTGGTAAAGCTCGTGGAGGAATCGTCCTTAAAGGTCTCGGTATCGACGATATCAAGTTTGGACTCCTTGGCCTGCTCGGCAAAGGCATCGGCAACACCCGAGCTGTACGTATCGCCGGAGTTGTAGAACAGGGCGATCTTGGCGTCCGCGTACTTCTCGGCCAAGAACTTCGCGGCGCTGGCGCCCATGGTGGGATCGGTGAAGCAAACCTGAAAGACCGTGGTCTTGTCCTTGGTGACGTCGAGGGACGAAGCAGAGGGCGTGACCATGAGCATATCATCGGCGATCTCGCCCGAGACGGCGACGGCGGCACCAGTCGTGACGGGGCCGACGAGCGCCTGCATGCCCCAGTCGCACAGGGTATTGAAGGCGTTGATAGCCTTCTCACCGTCGGCGACATCATCCTCGGACTTAAGCGAGAGTTTGAGGTCCTTGGTCGAGAAATCCTTGGCGGCGAGCTTGGCACCTTTCTCGGCCGATACGCCATAGGTTGCCGCGGCGCCGGTCAGAGGGCCGATGACACCGATCTTGAAGGTCTTGCCGTCATCGGCGGAGCCGCCGTCCGAGCCACCCGACGAGCAACCGGCGAGCGCGGCGGTGCTGCCGAGCGCCGCGGCACCGGCGAGAAAGTTCCTACGGCTGAGTGGACTGTTGATATTGAACATGGTGTCCCCCTTTTTCGCTGGCCGCTGCGCGGCCGTCTTGCGGTACGGGGCAAACCTTATGGCGCAAACGTTGACAGTTTGTTACGGAGTTCCGTTTGTAGCGAGCATGTTTCCAATGTTTCCGCAGCGTTTCGGGGGTGCCGTTTTGTGCGACTCCTGTTGCCTGACGAGCACGCGCCCTCGGTTCACGCTAGAATGCACTCAACCTTTAAGCGGTTAATCCATCCATAAGATGCACGAAGGAGCTATCTATGAGCGAACCCCTGCGCACCGTGAACGTCGGTCTGATCGGTCTGGGAACCGTCGGCGGCGGCGTGGCCCGTCTGATCAAGAGCCACCACGATGAGTACCTGGCAGCCTACGGCATCGACCTTAAGCTGACCCGCGCCTGCGCGCTTGCCTGGGAGCAGGCCGAAGCAGCCGGCATTGAGCGCGAGGCCTTTACGAGCGACTGGCACGACGTCGTCACCGACCCCGCCGTCGATATCGTCGTCGAGCTCATCGGCGGCGAGCACCCCGCGACCGAAATCTTCACCACCGCCTTCGAGAACGGCAAGCACGTCGTCTCTGCCAACAAGGCCCTGCTGGGCCGTCACGTCGAGACGCTTGCCGAGAAGGCGCGCGCGTGCGGCGTACAGATTAAGTGCGAGGCCAGCTGCGGCGGCGGCATCCCCATCGTGAGCACGCTCGAGCACGACCTGGTGGGCAACAAGATCCTGACCATCGCCGGTATCCTTAACGGCACCACCAACTACATCCTGTCGCGCATGGACGCCGAGGGCGCCGATTACGCTGACGTGCTCGCCGACGCCCAGGCAAAGGGCTATGCCGAGGCCGACCCGTCCGCCGACGTCGACGGCTTCGACGCCGCCAGCAAGACGGCAATCCTCGCTTCCATCGGCTTTGGCACCCGCGTGACCACCGACGATGTCTACCAGCAGGGTATCCGTACCATCGGCGCCGAGGACATTGCCCAGGCCCGCGAGCTCGGCTACACCATCAAGCTGCTGGGCATCGCACGCAACACCGCCGCCGGCGTCGACGTCCGCGTGCATCCCACGCTGATCCCCGCCGACCACATGCTTGCCAAGGTCAACGGCGCCATGAACGCTGTCTACGTGGTAGGCGACGCCGTGGGCGAGACCATGTTCTACGGCGCTGGCGCAGGCTCCTTCCCCACCGCGAGCGCCGTCGTGGGCGATATCCTGTCGCTCTCCGAGCAGATCAGCCGCGGCGTGGCTCCGCTGCCCGAGATTGAGCCCTATGGTCACAACCTCGCCTTTAAGCCTATGGACGAGCTCCAGACCAAGTACTATGTGCGCCTGAAGGTCGCCGACCGCGTGGGCGCCCTGTCCGAGACGGTCGACATCTTTGCCAAGCACAACATCTCGATCTCGCTCATCAACCAGGTCGAGGATGGCAAGTCGGGCGTCAGCGATGCCTGCTCGGTCATCTTCCTGACGCACCGCGCGCTCGAGAAGGACGTCCAGGCTGCCGCCGCCGAACTTGCCAGCGTCGACTGTGTGGCCGAGGTCGCCAACGTCCTGCGCATCGAGGACGTTGAGGCTTGGACCGAAGGCGTCATGGCCAACTAGTCCACTACTTCGAACCTCAACGAAGCTCAACGCAAAAGGCGCGCTGCCTGCATCGACCACAGGCAGCGCGCCTTCTTCTGTTTGCAGGGGAAGCTGCGTCCCGGTATTTCAGCTCAGAACGGGGCGAAGCTTCCCTCAGGGCCTTTTTCGGAAACTATGTCCCATTCTGGGCGCGGATTCTGGGACGTGCTTTCCGCAACGGGCCTCTCGCGGAAAGCACGTCCCACTCTGGACGCCAATTCCGGGACGCATTTTCCGCGGCGGCGTTGGCTACCTGCCGTCGTCGTCCTCGGCTTCTTCTCTTGCATAGAGCTCCAGCATGCGGCGGCGGTATTCGCGCACGGCGAGCTTGGCGCGCTCCAGGCGGCGACGCTCGCGCGGAGTCAGCTCGGACGGGTCAATCTCATCACCATAGGTCTTATCGGCAAGAAGATGCGCCGCGTCCACAATACGGGCATCGATGTGGCCGCTCGCTGCCTCGACGGAAAGACGCTCGGCAATCGTATCGAGCGTAGGCAGGCCCTCGAATACGCGACCATGGCCATGCGATGTCAGCAGCTCGTGCTCGCGTGCGAGCAGGCTTGCCAAATCGTGATGAGCGCGCAGGATGTCGAGCGCATCGGATGGATGCTCGGCAACTTCTGCCACGGCGGCAACCGGCGCGGCGTCGACCACGCGGTAGAAGAGCTGCGCGAGCAATGGCATCAAGAACACCGTGATGGCACCAGCGGCAACCATGACCGACGCAATATCTTGCGACAGCGCGCCCGCGTTGACGGCCACACTCGTCACGGCAACGATGATCGGCAGGGCCGTGGTGCAGTACAGGGCCACGGTAATGCGGCCATACGCCGAAACGTCACGTGTCGCGGGACAAATGCCCATAGAGATGAGAATGGGCACGGCACGAATAATCAGCAACGCCACGATAAAACCCGCGAGCAGACCCGGGCGCGACGCCACGGCCGTCAGGTCAATCTTTGCGCCCGACACGGTAAAGAACACCGGAATCAAAAAGCCATAGGCCAGGCCATCGAGCTTGGTCTCGAGCGTATGGTTGCCCTCGGGGATGATATAGCGCAGGACAAAGCCAGCGGCAAAAGAGCCCAACACGATGTCGAGGTCAAAGATGGCGGAAAATGCCACGAGTGTGACCAGGATGAGCACCGTCAGGCGCACGAACGTCTGCGACGTCGTGTCGGCCCGTTCCTCGACAAACGCAAAGAAGCGGCTGCCGACGCGCTTGGAGCGGCTCGGAACCACGGCCAACAGCACACAGACCAGTGCAAACAAGCCAAGGATCACGAGCGTCTGGATACCAGTACGAGCGGAGAGCAGCACCGACATGGCGAGCACGGGACCGAGCTCTCCCCACGTGCCATAGGCAAGGATGGAGTCGCCCACGCGCGTGTCGGTCAGCGAACGCTCACGCATGATGGGCACGAGCGTGCCGAGCGCCGTCGAAGTGAGCGCCAGCGTCACGGCGATACCGTCGAAATGGCTGACCGAGAACCACGGGGTAAAGCGCACGGCAAGCCAGGCGATACCAAACGTGACGACCCACGTCGCCAAGCCGTAGCGCCCCTCGACGCCCGTGATGCTCTTGGGGTCGATCTCAAAGCCGGCAAGCAGGAACAAAAAGGCCAGGCCCAGCTCGGACACAAGTGAGACCTCAGCATCTACATGGATGACGCCGAGCATATGGGGTCCCAGCACCGCGCCGAGCACGAGCAAAAAGACCGTCTCGGGAACGGGTTTTCCGGGAATCGCCGAGGCGATAAAAGGACTCGCAAAGGCCACGAGTGCGATGATGGCGAGCGAAACGAATGCCATGTGATGCCTTTCTCTTGTTTGCGCTTCACTGTAGCACCCTCGCCGTCCTCAACGCGCCGCGAGCTGTCGTATCATAGTGAGGTTTACAAACATGTGGCTCAAGGCGACCGCAGGGCAGACCCCGCAAACCGACCGCTGCCGCATACCGTACCGTACGCCCAACCGATCAGGAAGGCAGGAACCAATGGTCTCTCGTATCTACGTGGAGAAGAAACCCGGGTTCGACGTCGAGGCTCAGCAGCTCAAGGGCGAGCTGACCGAGATTCTCGGCATCAAGGGCATCGAGGCCCTGAGGATCATCAACCGCTACGACGTCGAGGGCATCGACGAGGAGCTTTTCCGCTCCTGCGTGCCGACCGTCTTTAGCGAGCCCCAGGTCGATGTGACCTATGACGAGCTCCCCGCAAGCGATGGCGCCGTCTTTGCCGTCGAATTCCTGCCTGGCCAGTTCGACCAGCGCGCCGACTCCGCCAGCGAGTGCGTGCAGCTCATCAGCCAGGGCGAGCGCCCTGCCGTGCGTTCTGCCAAGGTCTATATGATCTCGGGCGCCCTGGACGAGGCCGCCATCGAGGCCATCAAGCACTACGTGGTGAACCCCGTCGAGGCGCGCATCGCCTCGCTCGACCTGCCCGAGACGCTGTACATGGAGACACCCGAGCCCCAACCCGTCGAGGTGCTCGACGGCTTCCGCGAGCTCGACGAGGCCGGCCTTGCCGCCTTTATCGCCGATCGCGGCCTTGCCATGGACGAGGCGGACATTGCCTTCTGCCAGCAGTACTTCCGCGATGAGGATCGCGACCCCACCATCACCGAGATCCGCGTGATCGACACCTATTGGTCCGACCACTGCCGCCACACCACCTTCGGCACCGTGCTCGATGACGTGGAAATCGCCGACGCCAACGTGCAGGCCGCCTTCGACCGCTACCTGGAGCTGCGCCACGAGCTCGGCCGCGACGCCAAGCCCGTCTGCCTCATGGACATGGGCACCATCGGCGCTAAGTACCTCAAGAAGACCGGCGTCATGACCGATGTCGATGAGTCCGAGGAGATCAACGCCTGCACCGTCAAGGTAAAGGTCGATGTCGATGGCGAGGACCAGGACTGGCTGTTCCTCTTTAAGAACGAGACCCATAACCACCCGACCGAG
>CAJLAN010000038.1 GCA_905204635.1 uncultured Collinsella sp.
CCCGCGTTGTTCCCAACCCCGGTTATACCGACCCCGCCGCGACGCAGCCTTCTGCCGAGCCCACCCGGGTTATGGGCTATGGCGACACGGCGCAGGATTCTTACGCTACATCTTCGCAAGGCCCCTATGGCAACGCAGCTCCGGATCCGTTTGATTACGCACCGCAGGATTCTTATGCTGCCTCGACGCCGAATCCCTATGACAACCTGCCGCAGAATCCCATTCCGCAGCCTCAGCAGACGACGTATATGCCTCGCACGGCGCAGCCTCGCTACGAGTCGCACGAGCCGTATCGCGAGTACCCCAAGTCGATTCCGCAATATGGCGAGGACGAGGAGAAGAGACCGTCGCGTTCGTCGAGCGTGATCAAGAAGATCCTCATCGTGCTGGCGATTTTCTTTGCGCTGTCGGTTGTGTTTGCCATCGTGTCGGGCATGCTCAACAAGCGAGGGAGTTCAACGGCCGATACCGCTGCCGAACAAACCGAGTTCGCCTCGTCTAGCACCGTCGATCTGACCGATATCCCGGGACAGTACTGGTCCAACGCCAAGAAGCTCCTCAAGTCGCGCGGAGCCGACCTTTCGAACGCCGTGATCCTGGCCGACGATGGCTCAACGCCCGTCATCGATTCCAACTGGGTTGTTACGAATGCCTACTATAACGACAACGGCAACCTGGAGATTCAGCTCACGCACAAGAACAGCTATGGCAATTCGTCCGGTGGCCAAAGCGGTACCGACAGCTCGAGCTCCAACACGCTGGAGGACCTGAGCAACAAGGCGCAGGAATTGGGAGACAAGGCGCAAGAGCTGGGCGATACAGCCCAAAACCTCGGCGATACTGCTCAGAATCTGGGCGGCATGGCGACGGATGCCTGGAACGCCCTGCAAAACGGCATCTCGGGCGCGCAGGGAAACTAGCTGTTAAGTGGGCTACAGCTGCTCGGCCGGACGGTCGGGCGAGCTAAAGCCCGAATCAAACGTGACGACGCACGAGACATCGGGCCGGCGCTCGTGCACGATGCGCGTGACGAGCTCCAGCAGCTCCTCGTCGGATATGTCAAAGCCGTCGGGACGCACCAGGTCAAACGAAACGAACCCGTCGTGCTCGTGCAGGTCGTGGATGGAGAGCGCGGGATCGATCTGCATGACGCCGCGCTTGACCCAGCCGCGCAGGTCGTCGCCGGTGGTGGCGATGGGGTCGCAGTGCAGCGTGATACCAATGCCCATCTGGCGCTTGATGTCGTGCTCGATGGTGTCCAGAATCTCGTGGTGCTCAAACGCGTCGCCCTCGCCGGGCATCTCCACGTGGGCGCTGGCAAACTGACGACCGGGGCCGTAGTCGTGCACCATCAGGTCGTGTGTGCCCAAGACCTGCGGATAGGACATGATCTTGTCGCGGATTGCTTGGACGAGCTTGGGGTCGGGCGCTTGCCCCAGCAACGGGCTGATGGCGTCGCGCACTAGGCTCATGCCGCTGATGCAGATGAAGATGCCCACACCCAGGCCTGCCCAGCCATCGAGGTCAAAGCCGGTCGTCTGCGAAATAAGCGCCGCCACCAAGACCGAGCCCGAGGTGATGACGTCGTTTTTGGAGTCCTGCGCCGTGGCGATGAGCGTTTCGGAATCGATGCGGTTACCCAGCGTGCGGTTGAACGCGGCCATCCAGAGCTTTACGAGCATGGACGTAGCCAGTGCCGCAAGGGAAATGAACGTGTAAGCGGTGGGGGAAGGCTTGATGATCTTGGTGACCGACTCGAGGATCAGATTGATGCCGACGGCGCAAACCAGGACGGCGACGAACAGGCCGGCTAGGTACTCATAGCGACCGTGGCCATAGGGGTGGCCTTCGTCTGCCGGGCGGCTGGCAAGGCGGAACCCGAGCAGACTCACGATGTTGCTCGAGGCATCGGAGAGGTTGTTGAAAGCGTCGGCGATGAGGGAGACGGAACCGGCGAGCAGGCCCGCGATGCCCTTGGCCAGGCACAGGGTGATGTTGAGGCCAATGCAGATGAGGCTTGCGGCAAAACCCGCGTTGGTGCGGCAAGATGCATCGACCGGCTCGTCCTCGCTGCCGGGAACAAGCGTATGTACCAGCCGATTTACAAATAGCATAGCGGTCGTCCTCACAATCATGTTTAAGGGGATAGTGTAGCTCGCGCGGGGGCGCCGTGCACCGATGCTCAGAAAATGCAGCAATAGTCTGCCGGTGCTAACGAACGAGCCTTCTCGTCTGCCTGGGTGGTCCATTTTGGGCCACATGGGTATGGGCATGTGCCTGCTTGCTCGACATACTTAATGTCGACAGCCCCTGTGCAAAGGAGGACGTTTCCATGGACGAGATGTTTGCCATTAAATGTCAAAACTGCGGCGGCCCTATGTACTCGCACCAGGCTAAGCGCAGCTTTGAGTGCGCCTATTGCGGCACGGTGGTTCCGTGGCAGGCGGACGCCGGAGAGCCCAAGAGCGCTTTGGGTATTCGCCATACGCCGTTGACGGTGGTGGATGGACTGCTCAAACTCACGCATGTGTCGCAACTCGAGCGCCCGCAGGACCCGGACTGGTATTTCTTCAATGTGCACTGGCGCAATCAGTCGGTCCTGGAACATCTGCTGTGGGAGGATCGCGGCACGGCGCAGGAGTTCCAAGAGGCCACGCATGTGAGCATTCCTTGCCCCTTCTGCGGAGCGTCCTTTGAGGGCGAGTCAACGCAGCGTGTGTTTGAGTGCCCGTCCTGCGGCAATAAGATTGGCATTGCGGACCTGCTCAAGCCGGGGACGTTTAGCAAGCGCCTGACCATGGGCGTTGGTGCGGAGTATGTGCCCGAGCAGGGTATTCCCTGCGAAATCTCGCCGCAGCAGGCACGTGCCAACGCGCTGCAGCTGGTGCGCCAGTATCCGGATGCCTTTGCCGGGCACGACGTGGAAGACGCGATCCAAAACGACATGATGCTCTTCTATTTCCCCATGGCGCTGGCGGACTTGCGCATGATGGCGAGCTTCCCGGGCAAGGGCCTGAGCAAGGAGGCCTTGGTGTACTACGAGGTGCTCGACTGGGCATACCCCAGGGCAAACTACCTGGACGTTCGCCTCATGGGCATTTTGGAGCCGTGGGACTTTGCCAAGGTCGGTCCGTTCGATCCCGCCATGCAGGAAGGTGACTTTCGCGTTGTCTCAGTCGATGCGTCTACCAAGGACCAGGTGGTCATTGATAAGTTGGCGCTCGACGTTGCGGGCAACGACGCCGAGGCTGTACTGGGGCTCAATAAAAAGAGCATTCGCATGTGGGCGCGCAAGGCCCGCAAACATAAGGACGGCCTGGTGATGGTGCCGGTCTACTTTGTCGATCGTCCTGCCTCGGATAGTCGCGATGGCGAACAGGTGCGCATCGCCGTGAACGGCCAGACGGGCCGCGCGGCTGCGGTAGTGTTTAGTGACAAGCGCGAAACGCATATCGTGGCGTCGCTCAGCCCGAGCCTGCATCTGTCCGGTGAGAGCACCGTGCACGCCACGCCCGTCGAGGTCAAATACGTTAAATCGCCCTTCCTGTACCAGATCGTGCGCCGTGGAGGCGGCGAGCAACCGCGCCAGGTTGCAGCGGTTGCCGAGGGTTCCTACCGAGAAGAAAAGCCCAAACGCCGCGGTCTGCTGGGTGCGCTATTTGGGAAGTAGGGGAGTAGCACCGGTTGTTGCCGTAAGGTGATGGCCGGGGGTGCGGGGCAGCTCTCAGGAGTGCGGGCTGCCGTCTGATTGTTTGAGGGTGCCAGATGTAAATAAACAGTGGAGCGGCTGCAAAAGAGCCTCCTCACTGGGTAAAATCAGGTTGTGCCGCGGAACCCGCTCCTCAGCTAGTCACACTTCGGAAGCGTGGGCAACGCAGGTATTATCGTCTAAAGGGCCGGCTGCAACCGGCCCTTTTCTGTGGCAGCCAATGGACCCACATCAGACGAAGGCCGCGTCTTTGCCTGTCAGGGCACGCTCGCCAGCCACGGCTAGAATGTCGTTGCCGGCGTCCATGACCGGTATTGTTTCGTAGCGTGCGTCGCAACCGCGAGTGCGCCTGCGACGGCTGCGGTGGCTTCGGTCGCAACGTGCTGCTACCCTTGCGTTTCGCCATTAGTCGCTTCGTTGATGGCGCGGTACTCGGCGCTTAGTTCGCGCGCCAGCTCTTCCTTGCTTGGAAGATACGGCAGGTATTTGGCGGCAAACACTTGGTCGTTGTCTTCGGGCAGCGTGTACTCGACAATCGAATCGCTTTTGTCCGCGCAGAGCACGATGCCTATGGGCGGATTGTCGCCTTCGTTCATGAGCTCGCGCGTGTAGTAGTTCACATACATTTGCATCTGGCCCAGGTCCTGATGCGTAAGGTCGTCCGTCTTAAGGTCGATGAGCACGAAGCAGCGCATCAGATAGTTGTAAAAAACAAGGTCAATATAGAAATGGCGCCCATCAAAGGCGATGCGCTTTTGGCGCGCCTCGAAAGCGAAACCACGGCCAAGCTCCAGCAGGAACTTCTGAAGATGCGTGATGAGCGCCTGCTCTAGATCGCTCTCGCGAAACGCGGCATCGTCCGAGAAACCCAAAAACTCCAGTACATATGGGTCGCGGATGATATCCTCGGGGCGACGAGCCGGGGCACTCTTTTGGATTTCCTGGGTGACGGCCTCTTTGTCCTTGCTGGCAAGTAGGCGCTCGCGGAACATGGTGTTGATCTGGCGCTCGAGCTGACGCGTGCTCCAACGAGAATCGGCGCATTCGTTCATGTACCAGGCGCGAGCATCAGGGTCGGGAATGCGCATCAACCTGCGGTAATGAGTCCAGCTCAATTCGCTACGCAGTGCGTCGCGAATTGGAAACGCAAGAAAGAACTGACGCATATTGCGAAGGTTTGCGATGCCAAAGCCTCTTCCGAAATCCGCGGTAAGCCTTCTGGAGAGGCCTGCAATCAATGCCTCTCCATATGCTGCGCGCCCCTCTCCGCCCTGTTCATCAACAATACTCTTGCCGATCTCCCAATATGCCTCAACCATCGCAAAGTTAACGGCGGTATAGGCCTTGTCGCGAGCGGCGTTGAGAATCGAGGAGACCTGCTTGTAAAAACCTTCGGGCACGATTGCCGATTCTCCACGGTTTACCAGTTCGCCCATCACTGTCGCCCCACTTTCCTCTTGTGGAATGCATCTTTATCGAATTTAGTTTAAAGCCTCGCGCGGACACGAATTACTGTGCTGTTTGGCACCTTCGCATGGGGCCTTGCGGTGACTAAAATGTGACCATAGAGACAGTTTTAGCGAACCCCACGGGAGTGACGCGTATGGACAACAACACGCTGCTATTCCAGGACAAAGGTTCGGGTAGCTTTAAAGACGTTAAGATCTACCCCAATCGTATCGAGGTGCTCAAGAAGGGCACTTTTGGCGGCAAGCACACCGAGATTGTTTATCTTAAGGACATTACGGGCGTCAATAGAATCAAAGGCCGCGATGTTTTTCTGCGCAATCGTCTGTTGACCGCTTGCGTCTTTAGCCTGAACAGCCGTGCGAAGGCCCAGGAGTTTGTTAACGCGCTGAACATGGTGATGTAGCCGATAGCGGCGTTCGGGCCAAGGTAAAAACCGGGGGCACAGAACGGTGCTCTGCGCCCCCGATTGAGTCGATGTGTCTAAAAGGCCGGCTTGCCTATTCGACAACGTCCTCGTTGTTTTCACTGTCACTGGCAAGCATCGCCGCGCCGGCGACCGTTGTCGCCACGGCGGCGGCAGCGAGCCCGGCGGCAACGCCAGAGCTGTCGCCCGTGTCGGCGAGCTTTCCGCCCGAGCCCTTGCCCTTGTTGCCCTTACCGTTCTTATCAGCGCTGCCTGCGTTGGAACCCGTGCCGCTGCCGGTGCCGGCGCCGGCAGCACTGTCCGAGGCCGCTACGGTAAAGCTTGCGGCTCCGTCGCTGGCGAGCGTGTAGTTCTGCGCCGCGTTGCCCAAGAGACCGTTCACGCGCACCCAGTACGTTCCTGCGGCAAATGTTTCGCCCTCGGCCATTGCTGTGCCCGGAGCGCCGTTCGCGTCGTGCACAAACTCGAGCTGGGCCGTGCAGGCATCGGTTTCGAGCTTGCCCTCGAGTGATGCCGCAATCTTGGCGCGCACGTCTTCGCCGGCCTTAAGGCCTTCGAGTCCCTCAAAATGGGGCGTCAGCGCGCGTGGATCGATATCGATGGGTACGGAGCCCTGCAGCCCCGTAACGGTCTCGTTGCCCAGGGCGTCGACATCCACGTATTCAATGGCAAACGCATGGCCCGAAGCTGTCGCGTTGAGCGCGTTGCTGCTGTTAACGAGGCGGAAACGGCCCTCGCCAACGGTCTTGCCATCCTGGAATGAGGCATCGCTCAGCGAGTCGCCGTACGTCATGCGCATGCGGGTCGGGAGATAGTACGGGAGATAGTACGAAGCCGTCTGCTTGTGCTCCGTATCGTAATTGCGCTGATAGATGCTCCGGGCCAGCGCCGCATCAACAAAGTCGGATGCGATGATGCCAATGTGCCTGAGGTAATCTGACTTTGTATCCTCAATGCCGCTGGGATTGATGTACGGGCTCTTATACAGATGCTCGTTGACTACTCGTGCCGAGGTAAAAGGATTGCCTCCGTGCGACAAGCCCGTGCAGCTGGTGTAGTTGATAGACCAGCAACGCTCCAGGACTTTCTCCTTGGCCCCGTTATCGTCCTCGACATCTACCTCGTTGCGCGTGCGCCCGGACGTTTCCTTCAGCGCATTATCGACCCAGCTGAGCTTGTCGGTTCCCGTGAGTTTGTACTTGTCCTGGGCGTATACCTTGGTGCAATAGGGCTCTTTGTCGCCTGTTTCCCCCGCGGCTTCAAAGCCCCGCGCGTCTTGGACGAGACACATGGAACTGCTGTCGGTGTGCACTGCGATTTTGTTATCCCATTCGGTGAGGTCGAGTCCCCACGTGTGGCCGCTTACGCTGTCGCCGTCGAGTCCAAATCGACGTAGCAGGACGATCTTTCCGCGCACCTCGCCCAGTGTGGGAACGCGGCTCGACGTATAGAACAGTTTGGGGTTGTCGTCCAAAACCTTGGCGAAAGCCGTCGTAACACTTTCGTCGGTAGCCTCGTCGTTGCCTCGTGATACAAGCATGATGAGCGCTTCTGTCGGGTTTTCGTTCAAAAACGTTTTGAAGTAGCCTATGACATCGGAAAGATGCAAAAAGTACGCGTCTTTTTTGAGCAGGTAGTACATCCCATGGTCGATGCCAGGGTTGTCGCCCTTTCCGAGCCGGATATCAAAATAGCGAATGCCTTCGAGCAACTGCGTGGGAATGTAATCCTGCTGGCATTTTACTTGCGAGGATTGGGGCTCAGTGTCGTTGTCCACGCTGCAGGTGCCCGAATCGTGCGTGCCCGGGATGCTCAGCTCGTCGAGGAACTTGTTGTCCTCGACGTATTTCATCCAACATGGTCCGTCGACGTAGCTGCTGTACGTAATCCAGTCGAGGCTGCTAACCGTGGCATCGTTCTTTTTCATGTCGTAACCGATAAGTTCGAGCTCCCACGGAATGCTCTTACTCTTACTCTTATGACAGATCTTATTGTTGTCCTGGTCTTCGCCGTTCGATTCTATTGCCAGGTACTTAATGTCTTTTTTCTCGGTTTCTTTCTCGACCGTGCGGTCTCGGATGATATAGGTTCCGTTTGATTGACGCTCGAACGCAAAAGAGCGGCTGGGCTTGCCGTCATGCTCGCCACTCCATACGTGGATGACCTTTCCGTCTTTGTCCGAGTCGCCATCGACCGACCAAATGCTGTAGCCCGTCTTTTTATGCTCTTCGAAATTGAGCAAGGTGCGGATAGCATACCAGTTTGTATCGTCATTCTTGGTCGTTACGTTCTCAAGGATGAGCTTGCTGGATGTGCCGTCATTAAACAGATGGCAGACGTTGCCGATGACGTTGCCGTCTTCGTTAACGCTTGCGGTACGAAAATAGCCCGCGGGGCGAAGGCGAATGACGAAATTGTCGAGGCTGACCGACGCTGTGGCAGCGTCGTCTGCAAATGCCGCTCGTGGGCCAATGCCCAATGCCGCGGTTTCGGGCAGGCTTGCAAGTGGCGACAACGCCGCGAGTCCAAGGCCCAACGTAAATGCTCGGCGGCTGATGGCGTGGTGTTCGGTCATAACTTCTCCATTCGTAGAGTGCGGTTATGCGATAGTTTTGGTCACTATACTGCTCAGATGTTTAAAGATGCTGGTTTAATTGTCTGCGCGGCGCAATAAATCGGCGGGCGGACGTGTTGGGGTGCTTGTCGTTTTCGTACTGTTGCTACATTTGGAGCGGTTCCGGCGTCCGGCATCCTCGCGTTCGTTGGCTACCGGCATAAGAAAGGGAGGGTCGGTTTACCGGCCCTCCCTGGGTACGAAGCGCTGGGGTACCGTCGCTTGTTTGCACTGCGCCCGTGTTTCCCGCTGCGCTCGCCAGTTACTTAGCGCTTGATCTCGATATCGTCGAGCTTGACGTCCATGGCCTCGGTCTTGGCCTCGGCGATGTCGTCGGCAAATTCCAGAGACTTCATCATGGTCTCGACGGCGTCCTTGTGCTCCTCGACGTTGTCGATGCGCACATACACGCTGCCACCGTCAACGTCGGTGAAGTACTCGGTCGTCACGCCGCCCGAGTGTGTAAAGTAGGCGTTGCGCCAGGTCTTGCCGTTGTACTTGACGGGGTCATTCTCGGTCCACTCAAAGCTGGCATTCCACTTTGCCTCGTAGTCGAACAGTTCATCGGCGTTCTTGTCAGAGTCGAAGACGGGGATGAAGCGATCGCTGGCGTGCTCGCTCTCGGTGAACTTAAACTGGGCCCTGTCGGCGGTGTCGCCTGCGACGTCGGTGATCTCGACGCCCTCGGGGACCTCGACCTTAAACCAAATGAAGTCGGTCCTCATATCCACGGCTGGCTTTTCTGCTCCGCCGCCACCTCCACTGCCGGTAGCGCCGCCGCTGCCACCGCAGCCCACCAGGGCAACCGCGGCAAAGAGACTGATGCAGAGGGTGAGAATCGCAAAGGCCTTCTTTTTCATGGTCGTGTCCTCCTCGATCTGTAACCGCCCATGGATTACCTGCCTTTACTGTACGCGTGGACGGCTCGCTAGGGTGGGCCATGTGTCCCATTCTGAGGGCCGGATTTGCGCCGTTAAGTGGCAATATGCACGGGTCCAAAAGAGGGGAGGGCCGGTGCTGTCGGCCCTCCCCGGGTTGGGCGCCCGTTGTTTTAATGGGGCGCATGTGCGCGGGTGCGCGTAGGCGCGTGCGGGTGTCCCGTTACTTGATCTCGATGCTCGAAATCTCGACTTCGCGTGCCTCGGAAACTGCCTCTTCCATGTCATCGGGGAACTCGATGGAGTTGAGGAGTGCCTCGGCTTCTTTCTTGTGCTGGTCGAAGTTCGAGATGAGGACGTAGACGCTTCCCGGCTCAACATCGGTAAAAAGCATGGTTGAGATGCCGCTGTTGTCCTCGTATGTTCCGACGAGCCACGTCCTGCCGTTATACTCGACGGACCCGCCATCCTTCCACTGGAACGTATCCCCCTTCTTTTCCGCCTGGTCGGCGTGGGATTCCTCGGCCGTCAGCGCTTTTTTCCAAACGGGGATAAAGCGATCGGCCGAGGCGTTCTCGTCTTCGGGGAAGGTGAGCTGGACCCTGTCGGCATTCTTGCCGGCAGAGTCGCTTACGCCGACGCCCTCGGGCATCTCGACCTTAAACCAGATGTAGTCGGTCTTCTTGGCGACGGGGGCCTTTTCCTTGCTCTCGCTCTTGGGGGCGCTGCCGCCGCCCGATGCGCTCCCGCCGCAGCCCACAAGGGCGAGCGCGGCAAAGAGGGCGATGCAAAGGGAAAGGATTGATAGGGTCTTTTTCATCATGGTGGCGTCCTCCTTGTCTGCTGATGACATCACGGCGCCGCATGCTGTTGGGGTACTGATTGCGCTGGCGGCGGATGTCTCTGTGTACTGTGCGACTTATGCCTCCGTTCATCGCTTGTGGCCGTTGCGCGGCCGTTCCCCAACGGGTTCCTTACTTATAGATATGCCCCAGCTTGTGCTGCTCGGGAGTCTCGAAAGGTGGGCCATGTGTCCCATGTTTGCGTTGGCATGGCCTATCGTGTGCCATAGAAATCCGCGATGGCCAGGTGCGCTGACGCTCGCGTACTTATGGGCTAGACTTAGCACCATTACGTGATCGATGCGGTCGGCCGGCGTCGGCCGCCCGACCGATATATATGACTTGAAGGTGCGTGTGCGTATGAGCCAAGAGATGATGGATAAAACCTGTCGCGGTTTTGCCGAGGCGCTGGCCGCGCGCGAGCCAGTTCCCGGTGGTGGCAGCGCGAGCGCTTTTGTGGGCGCGCTGGGCGCCTCGCTGTGCGGAATGGTTGCCCGCTACGGTGCGACCAATCCCGCGCTTGCTGATCGTGCGGATGACCTGACGCGTGCGTTTGCCCAGGCAGACGAGTTGGCGCAGGAGCTTGTGGGTCTGGTCGCCGAGGACGTTCGTGCGTACGGCCAGGTGTCCGCTGCGTACGGTATTCCGCGTGAGGACCCGGCCCGACCGGCTGCGATTCAGGATGCGCTGCATGTGGCCGCTATG
>CAJLAN010000039.1 GCA_905204635.1 uncultured Collinsella sp.
GAGCCGTGCGCTTGAACTGAGAAGGGGGAGGCCTCGCGGCCTCCCCCTTTTTGCGTTAACACTTCACAATGTAGTTGCATTCACCTCTAGCCCGGTTGGGCTTATGGGTAATGAGCTTTTATTTTAAGACAATAAATCGAATCACAAGGGCAACCGCTATGACCACAATGATCAAAAGCAGGAATTGGAGTCGATGCTGCTTACGTCGTTTACTTGATGAGACGAAGATCGTTTTCCCTTGCTTTGGCGTCTCGAGATAACGAGCCGAATGCGTTAAGGTTTGCTTAGGTCGGGGACCTCTTTGCTGCCGAGTTATGGGCGTTTTCGTCGGGTCGTCATTGATTGTGCTGTTTTTTGATAACGCTGCATCTTTTAGATATACGGGATCGCCCGATGCGACGCCCATATGCTTACGTCCCGTTTGGGCATCCTCGAGCGTTTGATATCGATTTCTCGTCACATATTCGGGCTCTGCATCATTAATGGGCTCTTGCGAGATGTGGGGGCGATGGAACCGTGGCGGCTGCGTGGAAGTATCTTCCCCCTGCGTCGGCATAAATATTTTGTTCTGGTTTTGGTCGTCCATGATGCCCTTTAGCTCGTTACCAACAACGTGTACGCGCTCATTGTAAGCCCCTTGTTATTTGTAGCTGCGAACATACTTGTTATTTAAGCTCTGGTTCAAAGAACCTTAACCTTATTTAAACCTGAGTCACACACACTTAGATATGCTTATAGTATTGGACTCAAAAAACTTTATAGTCGATGTATATATAAGCACTGTGTGGGCATATATAAGAGCGTCAAAAGAAGTCCCAGTCACATAGAAGATGGCTCGGCAGTCCTAAAAGGAGTGGTAAACATGGCAAGCATGGTTCCTTATCGTTCGGTTTTTGGCGTTCGTCCTTTTGCTAGCTCGCTGTTCGATCTGTTTGATGATATGACCGACCTTGCAAACAACTCGATTGCTTCCAAGGCGTTTCCCGTTGACGTTGAGGATAAGGGCGACGGCTATGAGGTCAAGGCCTATCTGACCGGTGTCGCCAAGGACGATATCGATGTCGAGCTCAATGAGGGCCGTCTGTCCATTAGCGTGAATGTCGAGGAAGACGAGGAGAACGAGGGCAAGAACTTCCTGCAGAAGGAGTTCAGCTCGTACAGTGCGACGCGTGGCGTGTATCTTAAGGACGCTTCGAGCGAGGGCCTCTCGGCAAAGTACGCTGACGGCATCCTGACCGTTACGGTTCCTAAGATCGTCGAGAAGAAGAACGTCACGAAGATTTCTATCGACTAACTTCGTTGATGTTCTGCGCTATTAAAAGACAGTAAAAGGGGCTGGGAAGCGATTCCCAGCCCCTTTTACTGTCTAGGACAGTCTATTGAATGGTTGCCGGCTGATACTGACTCGCAGGGCGTATCGAGAGTTTTCGCGATCCTCGGAGAAGGGTTGCGGAGCTGCCGACCTCGTCATCCAGGGTTGCGGCTAGAGCTTTGGCATAGCTTTTGACGGTAAGGCTCGGACGATTGTTATCTTGGCTGATATGCATGGCAATGAGCTGTTCGGTGCGATCGGTAACAAGTTCGCGCGCGGCTTCGGCGGCTTGGCCATTGGAGAGGTGTCCCCTTGCAGACAGGATGCGCTCCTGAAGAAAGCGGGGATATTCTCCCTCGCGTAGCATGGTCACATCATGGTTGCTTTCGAGCGCGAGGACTCGACAATCTTTGAGGGTTTTCATGGCTTGGCTCGATAGCTCTCCGGTGTCGGTGGCAAACCCAATGGAATCATCGAGAACATTGAATCGATAGCCGACCGGATTGATGACATCGTGTGATGTTGAGTAGGTTTGCACGTGGATGCCGGCAATGGATAGGTCGTCGCCGGGATCGAATTCCTCGACAGGCAGATGCGAAAGATTTTCTTTGTTCGAAAGAGTGCCCCTGCTGGCAAAAAGGGGGCCGTGCCAGTGCTTGCACCAGACATCGAGGCCCTTGATGTGATCGCTGTGCTCATGAGTAATGAGAAGAGCCGAGACGTTGTCTGTCGAGAGCCCCAGTTCTGCCATGCGCTTTAATGTCTCGCGGCGAGACAGTCCGTCATCGACCATAATGAGCCCCTGCGGGCCCTCGATGAGTGCGCAGTTGCCTTTAGAGCCACTGCCGAGGATATGAAGGTGCAGACGAGACATAAGATTCCAAAGGATACAATGGGTGCGGACGAATAGAGGAGGAAGCAAATGCCTACGGTATCTCAGCATTATGGACACCATGCCGTGCCTGGGGCAGTCGATGAGACCCGGACGAGGCAGCAGGCTGCTCCTGTCGTGCTCATGGTATCAGGCGGCGCGGACTCGACGGCACTGCTTCTTATGGCGTGCACATCAAAGCTGGATATCCAAGACGGACGCGGTGTTGCCCCCATTGCTCGCGAGCGCCTGCATGTGCTGCATGTAAACCATCATCTGCGTGGCAAGGCGTCCGATGGCGACGAGGCCTTTGTGCGTGAGCTCTGCGCGCAATATGGTTTACCGCTGTGTGTGGAGCACGCTTATTTTGATGGGGAGTCGGGCAATATTGAGGCCGCGGCCCGCGAGGTGCGCTATGCCGCGGCGCGGAGGTATGTTCGCGAGCTCTGCGCCCAGACGGGGGCGCCGCGAACGGCGGCTCGTATCTGCACCGCGCACACGTCTTCGGATCGCGCGGAAACGTTTTTGATGAACGCGATTAAGGGTTCAGGGCCTGCTGGCCTATCGAGCATTCCTCGCCGGAGGAATATCGTGGTGCGTCCCTTGCTCGACCTAACTCATGGCGAGCTGGTGGGCTATCTGCAGGTACATGGTCAGCCGTGGCGTGAAGACGAGAGCAATGAGGACATCTCGTATCTGCGAAACTACGTGCGCCATCGAGTAATGCCGGTGGTGGCGCAGCGCAACGCGAGCGTCTGCAAGACGATTGGCGCCGCCTGCGAGATCTTAGGCGATGAGGACGCGTTTTTGTCTCAGCTTTCGGCACAGGCGTTTCGAAGCTGTTTGCGCAAAGAGGCAGCGGGTGCGCTGGTGCTCGATGCCAGGCGCCTGGCTGCGGCCGAGGTGGTAATCGCGCGGCGCATCGTGCGACTGGCGATTAAGCGCATCGATCCGGACGCTCGTCCCGAGATGCGACATGTGGAGCGAGTCCTTTCCTGCGTTGCCGAGGGCACCGGCTCGGTCACGCTTCCGGCGGGGATTGACGCACGCATTGAGTTTGGCATGCTGGCGTTTAAGGCGCCGGCGGCTCGCGAGGGCCTGGTCGCGGACTGGGTTACCGTACCCGGTCGTTTGCCGTTGGGCGGGGGGCGTATGCTGGTCACAGAACCGATGGCTGTTGAGCCGGGATGCGATATCGTGCGCCGCGCCCGTGAGCTTGCGGCTGCCGGGGAAGTGACAGCTTTGGTAGACGCGGCTGCCCTGGGTTTTGCCGACAGCGATAGTGAGCGGATCCTGGCGGGCTCGCGTGGCGAGATCCCTGCCGAGGCGCGATTGGCGCGCCTGTGGGTGGACGGTCCCGCGCCGGGAGACGTGATGTGCCCGTTAGGGATGAGTGGCCGAAGCAAGAAAGTATCCGACTTGCTAGGTGAGGCTCGCATTCCCGTTTCCGAGCGCGCCGGCGTGCCCATGGTGAGGACGGCGCCGGGGGGTGCCGTGGTGTGGGTCGCCGGAGTTCGCGCGGACGAGCGTTTTAAGTGCACGGCCGCAACGCGCGTGGCATATCTGCTCCGCGTGGTCGATGCGGAATAGCGTCCCACGCCTGCTATTCTGTGCGACGTTCACGGTATTCCCGCGCTGATGGCGCACGGGCTGGTAAATTTACCCCGTGCGCTGCTAGAATGTGTAGTTCGCGTCCATACGGCGGTGTGTGGGCGATAAGCACAAGAAAGGGTTGTCATGGCTTCTCAACATCCGGATATCGAGAAGGTTCTGTTCACGCAGGAGGATATCGACGGTATCGTCTCTCGCCTGGGCGAGGAGATTACGCGCGACTACGCGGGTAAGGATCTGGTGCTGATTGCGGTCCTGCGCGGCGCCGTGGTCTTTATGGGCGACCTGATGCGCAAGATCGAGCTGCCGACCAACATCGATTTCATGGCTGTTTCGAGCTATGGCGACGGTGTGAAGTCTTCGGGCATCGTGCGTATCATTAAGGATCTGGATATCGACATCCGTGGTCGCGACGTGCTGATCGTCGAGGACATTCTGGACTCGGGCCTGACCCTCAAGTACCTGATGAAGAATCTCGAGAGCCGCAAGCCCGCTTCTCTGGAGGTCGCCGCCTTCCTGTGGAAGGACGTTGAGGACCGTACCTCGGCCATCACGCCCAAGTATGTTGGAACCCATTGCCCCGATGCCTTTGTGGTGGGCTACGGCCTCGACTATGCCGAGCGCTATCGTAACCTTCCGTATCTGGGCATTTTGAAACCGGAGGTTTATTCGTAAGATGCCCGACGACCGTAACGATAACAATTCCCAGACTCCCCGGGAGCCTAAGATCCCGGGGGTGCCCGGAGGCAAGAAGCCCACGCGTACGGGCTGGCTGTATTTTATTTTGGCTTGCGCGCTCCTGGGCTACGCCTTCTTTAACATGGGCTCCGGCTTTGCCAATTCCAGCAATACCGTAAAGCTCGCGACGAGCGAGATGGTGAGCGCCATCAAGCAGGATCGCGTCGAAGATCTGACCTATACGGTTCAAGACGGAAGCGTGACGGGTCATTACTGGAAGACGAAGAAGGACAAGGGCGATACGAGCGAGCTCAAGAGCTTCTCCTCGACCTATGTCGGCTCCGATTCGCTTGCCGAGCTTATGGCGGAGCACCCCGATACCAAGTACATCGTCAACACCAACGATCCCGATTTTTGGGGCGACCTGGCGATGAGCGTGCTTCCGACGATCGCCCTGATCGCCATCATGTTCTACTTTATGCGCCAGATGATGGGCGCCAACAACAGGAACATGCAGTTTGGCAAGACCAACGCCAAGACCAACGAGGCCACACGCCCCAAGGTCAAGTTTGAAGACGTTGCCGGCGTGGACGAGGCAGTCGAGGAGCTCGAGGAGATCCGTGACTTTTTGAGCGATCCGGATCGCTATCGCAAGCTGGGCGCCAAGATCCCGCGTGGCGTGTTGCTGGTTGGCCCTCCGGGCACCGGTAAAACGCTGCTGGCCAAGGCCGTTGCCGGCGAGGCGGGCGTGCCGTTCTTTAGTATCTCGGGTTCCGACTTTGTCGAGATGTTCGTAGGTGTCGGCGCCAGCCGTGTGCGTGACCTCTTTAAGGAGGCCAAGTCCCAGGCCCCGTCGATCATCTTCATCGATGAGATCGATGTCGTGGGACGTCAGCGCGGAGCTGGCTTGGGCGGCGGTCACGACGAGCGCGAGCAGACGCTCAACCAGCTGCTGGTCGAGATGGACGGCTTTGAGGAAAGCGAGTCGGTCATCCTGATCGCTGCGACCAACCGTCCTGACATCCTGGATCCGGCATTGCTGCGTCCCGGCCGTTTTGACCGTCAGGTTACGGTCGACCGTCCGGATGTGAAGGGCCGCGAGCAGATCTTGCGCGTGCATGCCGAGAACAAGCCGATGGACGAGGACGTTAAGTTTGAGAAGCTCGCCCAGATGACCGTTGGCTTTACTGGTGCCGATTTGGCGAACCTGCTCAACGAGTCTGCGCTGCTGGCCGCTCGCCGCCATCGTTCCGTGATCTCGATGGACGAGGTCGAGGAATCGATGGAGCGCGTGATTGCCGGACCGCAACGCAAGGGTCGCGTGATGACCGAGGCCGAGCGCACCACGATTGCCTACCACGAGAGCGGTCACGCTTTGGTGGGCCACATCCTGGAGCACTCCGATCCGGTTCATAAGATCTCGATTGTCAGCCGCGGCCAGGCGCTAGGCTACACGCTGCAGCTTCCGCAGGAGGACCACTTCCTTAAGACCAAGAACGAGATGCTCGACGAGCTCGCCGTGTTCTTGGGCGGTCGCGTTGCCGAGGAGCTCATGTGCGATGACATTACGTCGGGCGCGAGCAACGATCTGGAGCGCGCAACCAAGATGGCGCGCGAGATGGTCACGCGCCTGGGCATGAGCGAGGAGCTGGGCACGCAAGTGTTTGGCGAGGCGCAACATCAGGTGTTCCTTGGTCGCGATTACGCCGATCACCAGGATTACTCCGAGGAGACGGCGCGCCGCATCGATATCGAGGTTCAGCGCATTATGCGTGAGGCCCATCGTCGTGCGGTCGAGATTTTGGATGCCCGTCGCGATCAGCTCGATCTGATGGCGAAGGTGCTGCTTGAGCGCGAGACCGTCGAAGGCGATGCCGTGAATGCCCTGCTCGATAATGAGTGGGACGCCTACCTTGAGCGCGAGGGCGATATCCTGGCGGCCAAGGAGGAGCGCAATGCCAAGGCGGCCGGCATGCCGACCAAGAAGCGCGCGCCTCGCATGAGCGAGGAGGAGCTGGCGGCCGATGCCGCGGCTTTTGCGCAGGCGGCCATGCAGGAGGATGCCGAAGCCGCATCCGATGATGCTGACGATGATCATGCCGTCGTCGATGCCGATGCCGACACCGACGCCGACGCCGACAAATAGTCTTTGTGGCGAAAGCCTCCGCGGGGAAACCTGCGGAGGCTTTTTCTTTTGAGCGATATGGGGCCGTCTGTTGATTGGGGACAGACTTAAATGAGCGTTTTCACGCATTTAAGTCTGTCCCCAATCAACATTGCTGCGGCACTTTGCTCGACTAAAGCGTACAATAGCGCCTATGCGAAAGGGGAACAGATGATCAACGAAACTATGTATGCTCGCGGTGCGGAAAGCTCCATCATCCGTGAGATTTTTAGCTATGGCCTTGAGCGCAAGGCGCAGATCGGTGCGGAAAACGTATTCGATTTTTCGCTGGGCAATCCGAGCGTTCCGGCGCCGGCTGCCGTGGCTGAGTCGATTAAGAAGGCCCTGGAGCTGCCGAGTGATCAGTTGCACGGCTACACCCCCGCTCCGGGCCTGCCGCAATGTCGAGCAGCCGTCGCCGAATCGCTCAACCGCCGCTTTGGAACGAACTATGAGGGTAAGGACGTCTTTATGACGGTGGGTGCCGCGGCTTCGCTCACCTGTACGCTCAACGCCGTTACGAACCCGGGCGACGAGGTTATTGTTATCGCCCCGTACTTTCCGGAGTATCGCGTTTGGATTGAGAAGGCCGGCTGCACGTGTGTTGAGGCGCCTGCTGATGAAGACACGTTCCAGCTGAGCGTGGACAACGTGCTCAAGGCGATCACCGATAAGACGGCTGCCGTCATTATCGACTCGCCCAACAATCCGACCGGTGCCGTATATACATGCGACACGCTGACGCGACTGGCCAATGTTCTGCGCGAGGCCAACGCTCAGCGCGATTCCGAGAATCCGATTATGCTCATCTCGGATGAGCCGTACCGCGAGATCGTGTACGGTGCCGAGGTGCCTTGGGTGCCCTCGATCTACGAGCACACCATCGTGTGCTACTCGTATTCCAAGTCGCTGTCGCTGCCGGGTGAGCGCGTGGGGTGGATCTTGGTTCCCAACACCAATCCGCAGACTGCCCGTCTGATGCCGGCTGTTGCGGGCGCTGCCCGTACGCTGGGTTTTGTATGCGCACCGGCACTCTTCCAGCGCGTGATCATCGATTGCATCGATGAGCCGAGTGATGTCGGGGCCTATGCCCGCAACCGCACGGCGCTCACCGATGCTTTGACGGACTACGGCTATACCTATGTTGAGCCGGACGGTGCTTTCTACCTGTGGGTGAAGGCACTCGAGCCCGATGCGAATGCGTTTTGCGAGCGCGCAAAGAAGTATGAGTTGCTTGCGGTTCCCTCGGACAGCTTTGGTATGCCGGGTTGGTTCCGCCTGGGCTATTGCGTGAGTTACGAAACGATTGTCAATTCGCTACCCGCTTGGAAACAGTTGGCGGACGAGTATCGTTAAAAGTAAAGCGCTCTGCCTACAATGTTTTACGTGAAACGGGGTTTGGTGTTAAGCCGGACCCCGTTGTCATGGACGTTGTGTCTTTGGGATGGAGTGGTTTTACGACTATCGAAGGCTATGCGTACAATGAATATAAGCGACGGCCGTGCCAGATAAGGAAACCTGATGCCCTACCTGCTTTCTTGTGACATTCATACCCATACGATGTTCTCTGCGCATGCATATTCGACCATTGAGGAGAATGTGTACTGGGCGGCAGAGCGTGGTCTGCAGGTGCTCGGATCTGCCGACCATTTGAGCTCTATGGTTACGGCTTGCCCCAATGACCTGCGCAGTTACCAGTTCTTTATCAACCAGGATATCTGGCCGCGCATTTGGAGCGGCGTGCTGGTGCTGCGTGGTGCCGAGGCCGATATCGTTTCGCTGGACGGAAGCCTGTTTGGCGAGGACACCCCTGTGACGCTCGATATTGCCGGCGATTCGTACAGCCGTCAGCATTCGCTGTTCGATTTGGTTACGCGTAATTTGGATTATTTGGTTGCGAGCGTGCATAATCCGCAGATTGCTGAGGGCGCGACGCTGGCCCAGACGACCGAGATGTATATCAATGCCCTGGAGCACCCCAAGGTGTTCATGCTGGGTCACACGGGGCGTTCGGGCGTGCCGTTCGATATCGACGAGGTGCTGTTGGCAGCTAAGGCCAAGCACAAGATTATCGAGATCAACAACCATAGTCTTGAACACGGTGTCGACACTGAGCATTGGGCCGTATGCCGCAAGATCGCCGAGCGCTGCGCCGAGCTGGGCGTGGGCATTGGCGTGTCAACCGATGCCCACATTGGCATGGCCATTGGCAAGCTCGATCACGCGCGCAAGATGCTCGACGAGATTCACTTCCCGCTGGATTTGATCGTGACGCGCGACCGCGAGACACTGCTGTGCGAGATGGCGGCAGCCGGCGTGTGCGATCTGCGCAATGGGATGTAGCGGAGTTTATAAACCAAGCGAAGGGGGCGGCCCAGGCGGGTCGCCCCCTTTCTTGTCCCAAAAATCTACTGAGGTTGGTTAGCGGCGTTCGAGGACCGCTACGGTTTCGGTGTGGTCGGTGTGAGGGAACATGTCGACGGGCGTGATCTTGAGCAGTCGGTAGCCTCCGTCGAGGAGCTGATGCAGGTCGCGCTCTTGAGTTACGGGGTTGCAGCTGATATAGGTGATGCGGCGCGGCTTAAGTGCGCAGGCAGCTTCGAGGAACTCGGGGGTAGAGCCGGCGCGCGGCGGATCGATGGAAAGGACATCGACCCGCTCGTTGTTGTCGGCGGCATCTAGGATGTAATCGGTGGCATCGTCGGCCATAAACCATGCGTTGCGAGTAAGGCCGTTGAGCTCGGCGTTGCGACGTGCGTCAGCGATGCCGGCGTGGTTGCGCTCCACGCCAAGCAGCATAATGCCGATGCCCTTGTCCTGGGCGGCTTTGGCTGCGCACAGGCCGATAGTTCCGCTACCGCAATAGGCATCCATAAGAATGTCACCCTGCTGCAGGTCCATCCCGTCAATCGCGAGCTGATAGAGCAGCTCGGTCTGCTGCGGATTGGTCTGATAGAACGCGGTAGGGGAAATATCGAATTCGCAGCCGAGCAGCTGATCGCGCATGCATTCGGCGCCATACACGATGCGGGTTTCCTCGCCGAGGATGGCGTTGCCGGGGCGTCCGTTGATGTTTTGGGCGACGGTGACGATGCGCGGATCGAGTGCGGCGACAGCCTCAAAGAACTCCTGCGCATGCGGTAAGTCGCGCTGAGCGGTCACGAGCGTGACCATGATCTGGTCGGTACGCCAACCGCAGCGGACGACGGCATAGCGAAGCAAACCAAGATGCTTGTCCTCATTAAAGGCGGGAATATGCAGCCGCTCAGCTTCGCGTGCGATGCCGTTGAGAATCTGACGGGCGCCCGGCGCCTCGACGGGGCATTCGGGTACGGCAACGATCTTGTGCGTGCCGCGCTCAAAGAAACCGCAACGGACAGCACCCTCTTTGCCAGGAGCAAACGGAGTGGCGGCCTTATGACGAAAACCGCGCGGCGCAGGATATTTGCCCGGGTCGCCCAGGGTGACACCCATACCACGAATAGGATCTACAGCAATGCCTTCACGCTCACAAAGCGAAGCAAAAAGCTCCTCCATAGCAGCCTGCTTGGCGGCGAGCTGCTTCTTATAAGGACGGTTGAGTGCCGTGCACCCACCGCAAGCTTTCATGATGGAACAAGGAGACTTGGAATCAACGGCCTTGCGCGCAGACGGAACCGGATTCTTATACGGGCGCTTGGAGCGAGTCTGAGAAGCCTTATCCTCGCTCCGACGAGAGCCGGGACGCTTGGCCTTAGCCTTGCCCTTGGCCGACTTACCCTTTGCGCCCTGAGACGACTTGGATTTCTTAGAAGATTTTTTCTCTTCCGACCCCTCAGCTGCCTCGATCAAAGCACGACGAGCCTTACGCTCCGCACGAGATTCTGCCATGAATTAACTCCACTATTAAATAAAAGAAAAGTCCGAAGTAATTGTACCGTGCATTCAACGTGCCCGATTGGAGGGGACGCCTATTTAAGTCCCGAGCACGTTGTCTCCCGG
>CAJLAN010000040.1 GCA_905204635.1 uncultured Collinsella sp.
GCTACGCCGGCATTGTGTGCACGGGTCCCATGCTGTTGGGCGTGCTGCTCCAGGTGGGTATCTTGGTGCTGTGCGGTCTGTGGGGTGTGGGCCGTGCCAACCAGGATTTGCTGGTGTGCATGGTGACCTACACACTGCTGGCCTCGCTTTTGCTCACGAGCTTTTTCTCCATGCCGGTCACGCGCTTTTTGGCCGACATGCTTTTTGCCGAGCGCGAGGATGAGATTCTGCCTTCGTTTTGGGGCTCCAACGCCATTATGCTCGTTGCGGGCACGGTGCTCTACGGCGTCTTTTTGCTGTTCTCGGGCGCCACGCTGCTGCAGGGGCTGCTGTGCCTGTGGCTGTTCAACATTATGATCGTCAACTGGAACGGCATGAGTTACCTCACGGCCATCAAGGATTACCGCGGCATCCTGTGCAGCTTTGCGGCCGCCATTGGCGTGGCGTGCCTGTGCGCCCTGGCCGCGCTGGCGCTGGGGCTGCCGCCGGTCGAGGGCCTGTTGGCATCAATTGCTCTGGGCTACGGCGTTATGCTCGCCTGGGACGTGGTGCTGCTATACCGGTATTTTCCTCAGAGCGACCGCAGCCCCTGGCTCTTTTTGCAGTGGCTCGATCAGTTTATGCCGCTGGCGCTTACGGGCCTGTTAACCAATCTGGGACTCTTTGCACACCTGGTGATTATTTGGGCCGGTCCTATTGGCGTGCAGGTCAAGGGCTTGTTTTATGGTGCGCCCTACTACGATGTGCCGGCGCTCATTGCGTTTTTGACGATCCTGGTCACGACCGTCAACTTTGTGGTCTCGGTCGAGGTCAACTTCTATCCGCGCTACCGCGACTACTACAGCCTGTTCAATGACGGCGGCGTGGTAGGCGACATTGTGGTGACCGAGGAGGAGATGCTCTCCACGCTTAACAGCGAACTGCGCTTTTGTGCGCTCAAGCAGCTGTTTGTAACCGCGGCGGTCATTTCGCTCGAGACCACGGTGCTGTCGGCCCTACCGTTGGGCTTTAACAACCTTATGCACGGGTATTTTCGCACGCTGTGCGTGGGCTATGGCCTATATGCCGTGGGCAATACGGTGATGCTTATCTTGCTGTACTTTACCGACTACAAGGGAGCCGTGCTGGCCTCGGGCCTGTTTGCCGGTGTAGCCGGGCTGGCGACTGCCGTGTCGTTGCTTTTGCCGCAGCAGTTTTACGGCTTTGGCTTTTTGTTGGGTGCGGCGGTGTTTTTTATCGTGGCGCTGCTGCGGCTCGATACCTATACCGCCAACTTGCCGTATCGTATCCTGAGCCAGCAGCCCATTGTGGCGACCGACAAGACGGGCTGGTTTACCGAACTTGGCCGGGTGCTCGACCGTGTTGAGCGATGCTACGAGGACAAGCGCGCGGGCGGTGAGCCGCGCAGTGCGTTTGAACGTATGGTGGTTCGCCTGTACCAAAAACATTGGGGAGGTTCTGATGATCGATAAGTTGATGTCTCGCCGCTGCCTGATCGAGGCAGCTGCCGGTGCGCTGTTGCTTTCGGGCTGCTCGGTTCAGGAAGACTCCTCGACCAACAAGGTCAAAAAGCAGGACAAGATTAAAAAGGCCGAGTCCTCGGACGGTACCAAGCACCTGCGCGATAAGGACGAGCTGTACGAGGTCTACGACGACTCGGGCATTGTGACCATGTACCTGACGGTCTCGCGCGGCAACAGCTCCGAGAACACCGATCATAGCTGGGCCGAGATCAATACGTACTCGGTGTATGACTATGCCGACATGGGCGTGACGCGCTATCAGGTTATGGGCCTGCTGCAGGCGGGCGACGAAGACGGCCCGGTGGCCGGCGAGGTTGGCTATGGCGAGGAAGCGCCCAATGCCACCGTGCAGGTGCGCGGCCAGACGTCGAGCATGAACTCGCAAAAGAATTACAAGGTGGAGCTCAAAAAGGGCAAGGGTACCTGGCGCCAACAGCGCGCGATTGCGCTCAACAAGCATATGGGCGAGGGTATGCGTTTTCGCAACAAGATGGCCTACGACCTTATCCGTGGGATTCCCCAGATGATGGGCCTGCGCACGCAGTTTGTGCATCTGTGGGTGTGCGACCAGACCGAAAAGACCAACGACACCTTTGAGGACTACGGCCTGTTTACGCAGGTGGAGCAGCTCAACAAGACGGCGCTTAAGGCACATGGCCTGGATAAGAGCGGGCATCTGTATAAGGTGAACAGCTTCGATTTCCATCGCTTTGAGGACACTATTAAGCTCACCGATGACCCCGACTACAACCAGGCAAAATTTGAGGGCATGCTCGAGATTAAGGGCGATTCGGACCATACCAAGTTAATCGAGATGCTCGATGCACTCAACGACTATACGCAAAAGATCGATGACGTGCTCGATACCTACTTTGATACCGAGAACCTGGTCTATTGGTTGGCGTTTCAGATCCTGACGGGCAACTGCGATACGCAGAACCGTAACTGCTATCTGTACAGCCCGCTTAACTCAAATACCTGGTACTTTTTAGATTGGGATAACGACGGCATGCTGCGTAAGCTGGAGCTTTCTCTTACCGGGTTTTCGGACTACGCGAGCTGGGAGCGCGGTGCAAGCAACTACTGGGGCAACGTGCTGTTTAACCGCGCGTTGCGCAGCAAGTCGTTCCGCAGCGAACTCGACCGTGCCGTCAAGGACTTGCTCTCGTACATGACCGAGGCACGCCTGAGCAAGATGATCAAGCGCTACCGCGAGGTTACTGAATCGCTGGTCTTTGCTTCGCCCGATATCGATAATCTGCCTGTCACCAAGGACCAATACGAGCAGATCGCCGCGGCGATTCCCTCCGAGATCGAGGAGAACTATAAGAGCTTTCGCGAGAGTTTTAAAAAGCCCATGCCGTTCTACATCGGCGTGCCGCAGATCGATAACGGTAAGCTGCGCATTAACTGGGATGCGTCCTACGACTTTGAGGCGCGCGACATTCGCTACACCGTAGAGCTTGCGCGCGACTATGCCATTGGCGATGTGGTCTTTAAGGCCGAGGACGTGCTGCTTCCCGAGGTGACCTGTGATGCGCCCGATCCCGGCCAGTATTTTGTGCGCGTGCGTGCCACCAACTCCGACGGCTATACGCAAGATGCGTTTGACTACTATGTGACCGATGACGGCAAGCACTACGGCATGAAGTGCTTTTACGTACAAGGCGGCGGTAAGGTCGTGGAGGACACGTATGAGGAGGGCTAGCGCTCTGCTTGAGCGCTTGGCGGCCCCGCCTGTGCGTGCCACGCAGGAGCGTTACCGCCACGAGCTCAAATATCTCATTAACGAGGGCGAGCACGTTGCGCTTGCCTGTCGCATGGCGCCGGTGTTTAAGCTGGACAAGCATGCGCGGGCGGGCGGTTACACCATTCGCAGCCTGTACTTTGACGACTACTGCAACTCGGCCTACGAGGAAAAAGACGCCGGTATTCTCATGCGCAAAAAGTATCGCGTGCGCATCTATAACGGCAGCGACAAGGTGATTAAGCTCGAGCGCAAAAAGAAGTACGGCAGCTGGATCTACAAGGAGGACGCGCCACTTACGCGTGGCGAGTTTGAGCAGATCCTGGCCGGCGACTACGACTTTTTGCTGAGGAGCCCGCATCAACTCTGCCGCGAGTTCTACATCGAGTGTATCTGTAACATGATGCGCCCGCGGACCATCGTGGATTACGAGCGCGAGCCGTGGGTGATGGACGGGGGCACCGTGCGCATCACGTTTGACATGAACGTGCGTGCCGCGGTGGGAAGCTTCGATATCTTTGACGCGACGCTGCCCGCGCTGCCGGTCCTGGAGCCCGGCAAGCTAGTGATGGAGGTCAAGTTTACCGAGTTTTGTCCGCAGCTGGTGCGCGATATGGTGCCGCCGGGCGCGGCCGAGCTTACGGCGGTCTCCAAGTACTGCCTGTGCTATGACAAGACCGCCTACCTGCGCGGTTTTAACTACTGGGAATCGGATTTTGAGAACCGAGGGGATATTTAGACCATGAGCACCAGGGACTTTTTTAAGAACTCCGTCTTGGAGGCGTTTGGCCAGGTCGACCCTGCCAAGATCGGTCTTTCGCTGCTCGTGGCGCTTGCCATGGGCATCCTGATCTATTACGTGTACAAGCGCTTTTTTACCGGCGTGGTGTATTCGCGCAGCTTTGCCGTTACGCTCGTAGGCATGTGCGTGCTTACCTGTATGGTCACGCTCGCGATTTCGACCAACGTGGTCATCTCGCTCGGTATGGTCGGTGCTCTGTCAATCGTCCGCTATCGTACGGCGGTTAAGGACCCGCTCGACCTGCTGTATCTTTTTTGGGCCATTACCACGGGCATTACGGCCGGCGCCGGCATGTATGCGCTTGTGGCGCTCACGGCGGTGGTGATCGTGGTGATGATCGCCGGCTTTGCGAGCCACCAGGACAAGGCGCGTGTGTACATGATGGTCATCCACTACACGGGTCAGACCACCGGCGACGATATCGTGCGCGCATTTGGGCGTACCAAGTTCACCGTCAAGTCCAAGACCATGCGCGGCGACAAGGTCGAGATGGCCGTCGAGGTGTTCTCGGACGGCGTTGACATGCCCTATGCGGACGCCATTCGCGCGCTCGACGGCGTTGAAGACCTCACGCTCATCCAGTACAACGGCGAGTATCATGGATAGTTGGGTATCATGGTGCTTGTGAATTCGTTGTCAGGGGTGCTTTTTGGTACGTATGAAAGATGTGGCCGAGTTGGCTGGCGTTTCGAGTGCCGCCGTCTCGCGTTACCTCAACGGTGGATATATCTCGGTGGACAAGGCCGAGCGCATTAAACAGGCGATTGAGCTGACCGGATACGTGCGGTCCAGTCAGGCTCGCGCGTTGCGCACCGGCTCCACCAAGCTCATCGGCGTCATCGTGCCCAAGATCAACTCGGAATCCGTGAGCCGCATTACCGCCGGCATTGGCCAGGTGCTCGGTCGCCGTGGCTACCAGATGCTGCTTGCCAATACCGACAATGCGGCCGATCGTGAGCTCGAATACCTCGATTTATTCCAAAACCACCCGGTCGATGGCATTGTGTTGGTGGCAACCATGATCACCGACGAGCATCGCCGGGCGATTGAGTCGTGCCGCGTGCCCATTGTGCTGATCGGCCAACATGTCGAGGGCGCGGCGTGCGTCTATCACGACGATTACGAGGCAGCCTTTGAGCTGGGCCATGCGCTTGCGGGTCGCGTGGACGGCAAGATCGCCTATATTGGGGTTACCGAAGAGGACCGCGCGGCCGGTTATGACCGCCGTCGCGGTTTTGAGCCCGGCTTGCGCGCAGCGGGTAACCCGCTCGATGCCGCCTTGATTCGTCGGGGCTCGTTTACGCTCGACTCGGGCTATTGTGCGGCGCATGAGCTGCTTTCCGTCGCTCCCGATGTTTCGTTTATCGCCTGTGCGACCGACACCATGGCGGCGGGCGCGCTGCGTGCCATCGATGAGGTTCGCGGCATGGGCGAGGGTATACACCGCGTGAGCGGTTTTGGCGACAACGCGTTTTTGCGCGCGCTGACGGGCGGCATTCCCACCGTGCATTATGGGTATCTGACCAGTGGCGTCGAGGCCACCAGTATGCTGCTCGACACGCTCGATGGCGTGGAGGGGGAGCGCGGTCTAAAGACGCTCAAGCTCGGCCATCAACTGATGAATGTCTAGGCTTTGGGCACATCTGCCTGCCTTTTAGTCCCCAGTTTTTGTCTCAAAACTACCATTCGCCGGCTTTTTCCTACCGTTCATCCTGCTGTGAAAACGATTACAGACATATGAAACTGAAAACGATTACAGTATAAGTGTCAAAGATGGCCGGGTGCAGATGAGCCCGTAGGAGGAAAGGGAAGTCATGGACTACCGCAAATCAGCCCAAGAGGTGCTCGACAACATCGGTGGCGCCGGCAACGTTGTTTCGGCTGCACACTGCGCCACGCGTCTGCGCCTGGTGATCGCCGATAACGCCAAGGTCGACAAGGAGGCCCTCGAGAATATCGACGGCGCCAAGGGCGTCTTTGAGGCCCAGGGCCAGCTCCAGATTATTTTTGGCACTGGCACCGTCAATAAGGTCTATGACGAGTTCATTGCGCTCAGTGGCGTCGAGGCTGCCACCAAGGCCGAGGTCAAGGAGGCCGCGGCACAGCAGCAGAACATCTTTATGCGTGCCATTAAGGTGCTCGGCGACGTCTTTGTCCCCATCATCCCCGCCATCGTGGCTTCGGGTCTGCTGCTGGGCATTATGAGCGCCCTCAACTTTATGGCCTCCAACGGCTTTATCGCGCTCGACACCAATAACTTTATTTACAAGATCGCCGACCTGGTCTCGGGCACGTCCTTTGGCATTCTGCAGATCCTGATCGGCTACTCCGCCGCCAAGGCCTTTGGCGCCAACCCGTATCTGGGTGCCGTCGTCGGCGGTGCGTTCATTAACTCCTCGCTGCAGAGCGCCTACACGGTTGCCTCCGAGGGCGTTCAGACCATGGTCACCGTCATCCCCGGCGTCTACAGCTTTGAGTGGGTCGGTTATCAGGGCCACGTGATCCCCATCGTCATCGCCTGCGCCATTCTGGCCTTCCTCGAGAAGCGCCTGCACAAGATCGTTCCCGAGATGTTCGACCTCTTTGTGACCCCGCTCGTCTCGGTGTTCGTGACCGTGCTCGTGACGCTCGTTGCCGTCGGCCCCATCTTCGTGTGGGCCGAGAACGCCATCCTCGGTCTGATCCAGGCCCTGCTGACCCTGCCCTTCGGCATCGGTTCCTTTATCGTCGGCCTGTTCTATGCCCCCACGGTCGTTACCGGTATCCACCAGATGTACACCGCCATCGACCTAGGCCAGCTCGCTCAGTATGGCGTGACCTATTGGCTGCCCATCGCCAGTGCCGCCAACATCGCTCAGGGTGGCGCCGCACTCGCCGTTGCCTTTAAGACCCGCGATGCCAAGATCAAGGGTCTGGCGCTTCCTTCGGCCCTGTCCGCCTTCATGGGCATTACCGAGCCTGCCATCTTTGGTGTGAACCTGCGCTTCTTTAAGCCCTTCATCGCCGGTTGCATCGGCGGTGGCTGCGGCGCCCTGGTCTGCGCGCTCACTTCGCTGGCTGCCTCCGGCACGGGCGTTACCGGTATCTTCGGTATCCTGCTGTGCCTGGCCCAGCCCGTGCAGTACGCGATCATGTTTGCGGTCGCCGCGGTCGTTTCCTTTGCTGTCTCGTTTGTCCTGTACAAGGACGAGCCCAAGGCTTCCGAGCAGGCCTAAGAGCTTTCAATTGAGGGATGCCCGCGGGCTGTATGCTCGCGGGTGTTTCCCGCATTTGGCGCCGATCTCTGGCGCCTTGTAACTTTCGATCCGTTAGGACTTTGATATGTCTAATGCACTTGGTCGCGATCTTGCAAAGCTGGTTGCCGCTGTTGACGCCGCCGCCACTGAGTGCGGTCATGGCGCGTATGGCCAGCACTTCCATATTATGCCGCCGTCGGGTTGGCTCAACGACCCCAACGGTCTCTGCCAGGCGGGTGGCGTGTTCCATGCCTATTTTCAGTATGCGCCGTTTGATGTCGAGGGCGGCGTTAAGGCCTGGGGCCATGCGACGAGCCGCGACCTTATGACGTGGGACTACGTTGGCGCCCCACTGCTGCCCGACGAGCCGTTCGATTGCCATGGTGTGTATTCGGGCTCTGCGCTTGCCGAGGACGGCCGCATTCGCGTGTTGTACACGGGCAACGTTAAGCTTTCCGATGCGGACGGCACGTACGACTACGTCAATACCGGCCGCCGCGCCGATACCGTCTATGTGGAGAGCGTTGATGGCCTTGCCGGTCGGGAGTTCAGCCAAAAGCGCGTGGTGCTGGCGTCCGAGGATTATCCCGAGGATTTGACCTGCCACGTGCGTGACCCCAAGGTGTGGCGCGATGATGATGGGCGTTACCACATGGTGCTGGGGGCGCGTCGTCGCGTGGACGGGCCGCATGTCGATAGTCGATTTTGCGCCATGCACGGCGAGGGTGCCGGGCGCGATGTGGGTGAGATCCTTGTGTATGGCTCGGCTGATATGCTGAGCTGGGAGCTCGAGAGCCGTGTGTCTACGCCCGAGCGCTTTGGCTTTATGTGGGAGTGCCCGGGATATCTGGAGCTTGAGGCGGATGGCGGCGTACCGACGAAGTGGCTGTCTTTCTCGCCTCAGGGCCTTGAGGGCGGCCGTTGGGACCGCGGCAATGTGTATGCAGCGGGCTACATGCCTGTAACGGGCGACATTACGGGTGGCAATGACGCTTATGAGCTGGGCGAGTTCCGCCTGTGGGACGCCGGTTTTGACTTCTATGCTCCGCAGGAGTTCACGGCCGAGGACGGTCGCCACATTCTGATCGGCTGGATGGGCATGCCCGATGAGCCGACCTATGACAACGCGCCTACCGTGGCGTGCGGCTGGCAGCACTGCATGACGGTGCCGCGTGAGCTTACAGTCGGTGCGGGCGGCGTGGTGCTACAGCAGCCGGCGCGCGAGATTGAGCACCATTATGCCTCGGTGCGTGTGGGGGCGGGCTCGTTGGAGGTTGCCGGCGATACTTGCTTTGATGTTGTTGTCGACGGTGTCGACGGCGCGTTTACCGCGACCGTTGATGGCGAGCTGAAGCTGGCGTTTGTGCCCGCTGGGGGCGAACTGCCCTCGCGCTTTGAGATGCGATTTACCGATGAGGGTCGCGCTTCTGCCGGCTGCGGTCGTACCGTGCGCTGTGAGCCCGTCGACGAGGTGCGCAATGTGCGCATTGTTGGCGATGTCTCTTCGGTCGAGGTGTTTGTGAACGATGGCTCGCTCGTGTTTTCGACGCGCATCTATCCCGAGGCCTATGGCGTGACCGTTGACACTCCGGGTGCGAACGTGACCTACCACGCGCTCAACATCTAGGCGATTCGTCGCATATCGGCGCTATACTGCAGCCGTTGCCCACGATGCGGGGAACACCCGCATCGTGGGTTTTTGCTTATGAAGGGATGGTGCCGTGTGGGCGTACAGCAGCTAGAAGAGGCTTGGGCTTTGAGGACCGGCGCGCGTGAGGCGCAGTTGCTTGCGGCCCCGCATGTGCCGGCAGGGTTGTCGCAGCTGGGGATTGTACGTCCCGGCGATCTCCTGGTTGCGTTTGCCGATGACTTTACCGATGCGTTTGCGCACGGCTTTGAAGGCTGCGATGTCGCGCTGGTGGGCTCGCCGTCCGCCGAGGCGTTTGCCGCTGCGTCCGAGGGCTTTGATGCTTCGTTTGATGCCGAGGGGCCGCACCTGTGGTGGTTCGTCAACTCCATCGGCGGGTTTGGTCTGCGTGTGCCCGATCTGCGCGCTCTGGGCCGCGCTGCTCGTGAGGCCCATGCGCTGTTTGTGGTGGATAACACAGTGGCGTCGGCTTTTGGCTGCGATCCGCTGCGTTTGGGTGCCGTGCTGTCGCTCGAGGCGCTCGACCGCGTATGCGCCGGTGATGCTCCGCGCAAGTTGGTTGCCGTATCGGTGGCGCGCTCGCAGCTCAAACGCCATCATGTGGATGCTGCTGCCGAGTGCGCGCATGCCCTGCTTGAGGGCTGTGGCTTGGCCAAGCTTGATTTGCCTGCTGACGAGGCCGCTGTGCTGGAGCGTGGGCTTTCCTCGCTTAACGCCCGCATGCAGGCGCATTTCGACCGCGCCCGTGCGCTGGCCGAGTATCTGGCCGCCAACGAGATGGTGCGCAACGTACGCTATCCCGGGCTGAGCTCGCATCCCGACCATGCTGTTGCAACGGGAATCCTCGAGCACGGCTTTGGCCCGGCAGTTGAATTTGATCTTATCGAGCGTAGTGCGGGTGAGTTGTTCGTTGCTTTGCCGGGGGAGTTTCGCACATCGCCCGCCGGCGGCGCAACGACGCGCCTTTCGGCCCCACGCGGCAAGCAGGGGAGCACCGTCCGCCTCTTCGCCGGCACCGACGACCCCTTGATCGTGGCCGCCACCCTAGACAACGCCCTCCGCAATTAGCTAAATCATCCTCGAGTCCATAAGTTGCGGTGAAATATGGATTGATTTACGGCTTTATCGGCATAAACAGTCCCTATTTCACCGCAACTTAGAGAGGGGGTTGCGTAGCTAAAAAGCCCCGTCCCAAATTGGCTATTCTTTGATGCTGGCGATGAGGGCGTCGGCTTTGGTGGCGATGACGTTGTTGATGTCGGCCTGCAGCTCCTCGTAGACCGCTATGGCTCGCTTGCCGGCGGGGGTGAGCGTGGATCCGCGGGCTCCGTCGCGCTCGATGAGTTTGCAGCCCAGCTGACCTTCGGCCTCGTTCACGATGCGCCAGGCCTTGGAATACGCCATGCCCATGCTCTTGGCGGCACGGTTGAGCGAGTGCTCGCGGGCGATGCCCTGCAGCAGTAAGACGCAGCCGTGGCCGAACACGCCCGGCAGATCTTTGTCGCACGCTTGAATGACCAACTTTGCCGTCGTCTTGTACTCCATACGCTCCACGTCTCCCCGCTAAAGTGTTTGCTGGGCAAACGCAAAGCCGGCGTCAAACC
>CAJLAN010000041.1 GCA_905204635.1 uncultured Collinsella sp.
AAGGAAGATGATCGGCTCGACGCCGTTGACTGCGGTCTCGCTCATCTACATCACCTCCGCGTGAGGGGTCAAACCATTTGCCTTGAGCACCTCGTCGGGGAGCTCGGAATAGAAGTGCTCGGTGCCGGGCACGCGCTTGAAGACCGGACGGGTGTCCAGGCCAATACGCGGATGGCTCGAGCGGGGCGCGAAGCGATCGCCCTTGGGGAAATCGCGCGGACTCGGAACGGCGCCGGGCACCTGGTGCAGGCGGCCCGAACCGCTCTCGATGGACAGAACGGAACCCAGAAGACCGCGGGTGTACTCGTGGATCGGGTTAGTGAGCAGCTCCTTGGTGGGTGCCTGCTCGATAACCTGGCCAGCGTACATAACCGTGATGTTGTGGGCGACCTCGGCGACCAGCGCCAGGTCGTGCGAAACGAAGATCATGGCAAAGCCGAGCTTGGCCTGAAGATCGTTGAGCAGCTTGATGACCTGCTTCTGGACGGTAACGTCCAGAGCGGTCGTGGGTTCGTCGCAGATGACCAGCTTGGGGTCGCGGGTAAGGGCCATAGCGATCAGGACACGCTGACGCTGGCCGCCGGAAAGCTCGTGCGGATAGCTCTCGAGCGTGCGCTTGGGATCGAGGCCGACGAGCTCCAGGAGCTCCTCGGCGCTGCGGGTTCCGCCGCGCTTGGTGAGCTGCTTCATCTGGGCAGAGATGAGCATGGAGGGGTTGAGCGAGGACAGGGCGTCCTGATAGACCATAGCGATATCGGTACCGCGCAGGCCGAACCACTCCTTCTTGCTCATCTTGAGCAGGTCACGGCCCTCCCAGAGGACCTCGCCGGAAAGGTGCTCGTCATCGTCGGTCAGGCCCATGATGGCCAGCGTGGTGATGGACTTACCGCAACCGGACTCGCCCACCAGGCCCATGGTCTGACCAGGACGGACGTCAAAGTTGACATGGTCGACGACGTTGATATCACCGTGATGCTCAAACTGGATGCAGAAGTCACGGACCGAGAGAATCGGTTCAACAGACTCGTCGGGCACATGGCGATCGTCACGCTTGAGCTCGACATCGCGCAGGGCGCCAAGGCGAGCGGAGAGGGACTGGGCCTGCTCCTTGTAGGCTCGAACGGGGTCGGAGACCAGCAGGTCGGCCTCGCGACGCTTGGAGGAATCGGTGGGATCCAGGGCGGCGGAGGGAGCAGCGGCCATGGCGTCGGTAATGCCCTCGGAGAGGATGTTGAGCGCCAGGCAGGTGATCATGATGGCCAGGCCTGGGAACAGTGCCTGCCACCAACGGCCGGCGAGCACGCCGCCGCGGGCGTCGGCGAGGATGTTGCCCCAGGTAGCGGTGGGCTCCTGGATACCAGCGCCGATGAAGGTCAGCGAGGCCTCGAAGATGATGGCGTCGGCGACCAGGGTAACGGTGAAGACCATGATCGGGGCGATGCAGTTACGCAGAACATGCTTGATCAAAATCCACGGAGCCTTGGCGCCGGAAACGATGACCGCGCGGACATAGTCCTCGCCGTACTCGGACACGATGTTGGCGCGCACGATACGGGCAATCTGCGGAGTGTACATAAAGCCGATGGCGAAGATGATCGACGGCACGGAGTTGCCCAGGATGGAGACAAAGACGGCCGCGAGGGCGATGCCCGGGATGGACATGATGATGTCCAGGATACGCATGATCGTCTCGGAGACGGCCTTGCGCGAAACCGCTGCAAGGGCGCCCACGACCGAGCCGCAGACCAGAGCCATGGCGGTGGCGCCAAAGCCGATAATCAGCGAGTAACGACCACCGTAGAGCATACGCGACAGAATGTCGCGACCCTTATCGTCGGTACCGAAGATAAATCCGTTGCCGGGAGCCTGGCGAGCCGTAAAGATCTCGACCGGGCTATAGGGGGCAAGAAGGGGCGCCAGAATCGCAGTCAGGGCGACCAGCACCAGCACGACGGCGGCAATCTTAGAAGACAACGTCATCTTCTTCCAGCCACCGAGCTTGAGCCCCTTGGAGGCAGCCTTCTCGAGCTGCTCGGTTTGCTTCTCTCGAATCTTTACCATAATCTACACCGTCCTGATGCGCGGGTTGATGAGCAGGTAGAGCATGTCAACCACGATGTTGATGATGATGAAGGCAAGAGCAACGACGATAACGACGCCCTGAACCAGGTTCGCCTCGTTGCCCTGAACGCCCTGCAGAATCGCAGTGCCCATGCCGGGGAGGTTGAAGATAACCTCGATGACGACGGCGCCGCCCATGAGGTAACCGATCTTAAGACCGAGGGTGGTGACCGGGGTGATCAGCGCATTGCGAAGAACGTTGATGCCGACGACGACCTTCTCGGGAACGCCGGCGCCGCGAGCCATACGGACATAATCCTTGTCGAGCTCCTCGACCATGGCGGTACGCACGATACGAGTCATCTGGCCCGTCAGCGGAAATGCCAAGGCGATAGCGGGCATGATCATACGTCCCAGATAGCCAACCGGATTCGTGGTGAAGTGAGGCAGAGCACCCGATGCCGGGAGCACCTTAAGGTAGGAAGAGAACAGCAGGATCAACAGAACGGCAAGCCAGAACGACGGGGTTGCCAAGCCGGCGATGGAAAAAACGCGGATCACTTGGTCCGGCCATTTGTCGCGATACAGTGCCGCGATGACGCCGAGCAAAAACGAAACGACCGCACCGATGGCAAGACCGATAAAGGTCAGCTGCATCGTGACGGGCAGGGCCGTGGAGATGCGCTTGGCAACGGAGTTGCGAGCAGCACCATAGGTGCCCATGTCGCCATGGATCAAATCGCCCATATAGCGCACGTAGCGCACGGGCCAGGGGTCGTCCAGACCATACTTCTCATGGTACTCGGCAACCGCCTCGGGCGAGGCACCGTCACCCAACGCCGTGTAGGCGGGGTCGGTCTTGGAGAACGACATAAGGAAGAACACCAGGACGGTGACGCCCAATGCCATGATCGGCAGCGCCACAAGACGCCTTCCAATCAAACGTAGCAAGTTGTTCACGTTCTCTCCCCTTTCTTTTGTCGGTAGGACCAACTGGTATATGAGTACGGATACTCATTACAAGACCCGAGCGACATCGTTGCCGCCCGGGTCTTTGTTTCAACTATGAGGATACGGTCCCAATGACCGACATCCTGCATACAGACTCAAGCGAGTCTTACGCCTTGACGGTCGCAACGCCCCTGAAGGACATGCTCGTCGTGCCGATGCCCTTGAAGCCATCGAGGGCCTCGCCGTTGGGCGCAGTGGACGGATCGTCCCAGGAAGCGGAGACGGTCTTGACGTGGACAACGGGGTACAGAACGGCGTTGTCGGCAATGATGTCGAAGCACTCGTTCCACTTCTTCTGCTGCTCGTCGCCCTCGGCGGCAAGAGCCTCGTCCATGAGACTGTGGAGCTTCTGCCACTCAGCGGACTCCTTCCACGGGCAACGGGTCTGCATCCAGACGTTGTCGCCGTACCACCAGTTGAGCAGCAGGTCGGGGTCGGCGCCGAAGCAGGAAGGATCGCCAGGGGCAAGGAGGATATCGTAGGCCTCGCCGCCGTCGATGGCAGCGTAGGTGGCCGGCGAGGTATCGGTCTGGATGGTCACATCGAAGCCGAGAGCGTCGAGGTCGTTCTTGACCTGGGCGGCCATGCCCTTAATCTGCTCGTTGTCGGTGGTGCGCAGGGTGATGGCACCCGGGGTGATGCCAGACTCCTCGATGAGCTTCTTAGCCTTCTTGGCGTCGGTCTTGTACACCGTGGAAGCCTCATGATAGTTGGTGAAGCTCTTGGGCAGGTAGCAGCTGGCAGCGGTGGCAAGGCCGGCGAAGGTGTTGCTGACCATCTTCTCGGTGTCGAGCGCATACATGACAGCCTGACGGACCTTGACGTTGTTCCAAGGCTCCTTGGCGACGTTGAACATGATGAAGCGGGTGCCGAAACCCTGAACGTTATCGATCTTGCAGCCGGCGCTCTCAAGCTGGTCGACGGCGTCAGCGGTAACGAGCTCCATAACGAGCGTGGAGCCCTCCTGCTGAGCGGTAACGCGAGCGGTGGGGTCGGTCAGGATGCTGTACTGGATCTTCTTATCCTCGGCAGCATACTCACCGTTGTACTCAGGATTGGGAACCAGGGTAATCTCGGTATCGGAGATAGAGTCGTACATCCAAGGGCCGGAGCCGATCGGCTGCTTGGCGCGATCCTCCTCGGTCTGAGTGGCCGGGGTAACGCGGACGATGGCCAGACGATCCTTGAGCAGGGAGAAGTTGGGGACCTTGGTCTTGACCGTCACGGTGCTGGCGTCCTTGGCCTCGATGGACTCGAAGGGCTGGAAGAACGGAGCATAGGTAGCGGAAGCGGCGCAAGCGGTGTAGGAGGCAACGACATCGTCAGCGGTGACCTCGGTGCCATCGGAGAACTTGGCGCCCTTGCGGATGGTGACCTCGAAAGTGGTGTCGTCCACGGACTTAGGATCGTCGGTGGCGAGCTCGTTGAAGGTGCTGTAGTCGTGGTAATCGATGCCGTAGAGGCCCTCGACGACGTGCCAGTTAGCACCCAGGCCCACAGCGGAGCCGGTGCTGGCGGGATCGAAGCTGGACGGAGCGTAAGCGGAACCAGCGGTGATCACGCCGCCGCCACGGTTGGCGGAATCGGTGGAACCGGAAGCGGAACCCTCGTCGCTAGAGCTGCCACCGCAGCCGGTGAGACCAAGCCCTGCGACAGCAGCGACGCTGCCGGTGAGGCCGAGGAACGAACGCCTGGACATACCCTTGTTGATGATGGCCATGTCTTCTCCTATCAATAGAGAATCTTACTCGGGAGCACCTAGACTTGCCCCCGCGCAACTTGCGGACGATATATACCTTACCTACCGACGAACCCAACTGAGGTGCCGCGCTCGGCGACCGATACATACATACGCTTGAACGGTATTTACTACCGTTCACCGAATTCGTTGACAAACGATTCGCCAGACAGTATGTATCGGCGAGGTGAGATATCAGTCTTCGTCAACCCGCAGGATAGCAGGGTTTTCGCTTGGGTTAGTCAAACGTTTTAGCGTTAATAAAACCCGAAACCAGCAGGCAATCATGGCGAAATAAATGGTTGAAAATCGCGCAATCATGTATATCAGTTGTTTGGCTCGTGTTTAGCTATCGGAATGGCCAGCCGCCGCCTCGGCGCGTTCGGCATTCCATGCAACAAGTGCCTCGTGGACCGCTTTGGCGACATCGGCCGGAACGCCTCGAACTTCTGCAATCTCCTGCTCGCTTGCTGCGCGTAAACGCTTCATCGAGCCAAAATGGCGCATAATGGCACGTTTTCTGGTGGGTCCCACGCCCGGAACGTCGTCAAGCACCGAAACCGTCATAGCCTTATCGCGCAACTCGCGGTGGAAGGTAATCGCAAATCGGTGGGATTCATCGCGAACCTGCTTGATCAGATAAAGCGAAGCGGAGCCGGTCGGCAGCACGACGGGAGTCTCGTCCCACGGCACGAAAAATTCCTCATCCGCCTTTGCCAAGCCACAAACTGGTATATCGAGGCCAAGAGCCTCAAGTTGCTTGATCGCAGCGGTCAATTGCGGCTTACCGCCATCGACAACGAGCAAATCGGGGCGCGAGCCAAAGCGCTCGTCGGCCATGCGCTCGGGAGCATAGCGTCGTCCCAAAACCTCGGACATCGACACGAAGTCGTTTGCCTCGTCCAATTCGGCCTGAATTTTAAAACGACGGTACTGGCTCTTGTCGGCGCGCCCGTTGGTAAACACCACCATCGAGGCGACCGTAAAGGTGCCATGCAGTGTAGAGATATCGAAGCACTCGATACGCAACGGCGGCGATGGCAGCGCCAACGCACTTTCGAGCTCCAGGAGCGCTTGATTGGTGCGGTCGTCAGCGTACCCCGTTCGCATCATGTAGCGCATGAGGGCATGGCGCGCATTTTTGGATGCCATATCGAGCAGACGGTGCTTTTCGCCACGCTGCGGCCTATGGAGATGGCAGGAACGCTCACGCTTGCCCGCAAGCCACTCCCCCAGCGCCTCCGCATCCTCAAGCTCGACGGAAAGGTTGACCTCAGCTGGAATATCAGCCGTCTCGTCGTAATAGCGCTTAAGAAAGCCCGACTGGAGCTCTTCCTCGTCAACATCAAGACCCTTGTCGAGAATGAACTCGCAGGTGCGAACTGTTCGGCCCTCGCGAACGACGAAGACGCAAGCGGCGGAGATGGTCTCCTCGCGATAGAACCCGATGACATCGATATCGACACTGGAGGGAAAAACGACTTGCTGACGATCGTCCAGACCCCTGATGACCTCCAAACGACGTTTGACGCGTGCCGCGCGCTCAAAGTCGAGCGCCTCGGCGGCATCCGTCATCTCGGAGGTCAGCTCATCGACGACATCCTTGCGATGGCCCGACAAAAAGCGCTCGACACGCTTGACGTTCTTGGCATAGTCTGCCGGGGAAATCGCGCCGACACACGCACCCGGGCCGCGCCCGACATGGTAGTCAAAGCAGGGACGCCCGTTTTGCGCGCAAATCATATTGACGATGTCTTCCTCGCCCTTGTGGGACTCGATGGTACGGCGACAACGACGCCACTCCGCACAGGATGCAGAGCAGATGGGGATAACCTTGCGCAGCGTATCTATCGTCTCACGTGCCGCACGGCTATCGGTATAGGGTCCAAAATAGCGCGTTCCCGGCTTATGACGCTCACGCGTGTATTTGATCGCGGGATACAGGTCGCCCTTTGTAATGGCGATAAAGGGGTAGCTCTTGTCATCCTTGAGGTCGACGTTAAAGTACGGATGGTACTGGCCGATCAGGTTGCGCTCGAGTACAAGCGCCTCATGCTCGGTTTCGACAACGATGTAGTCAAAGCTCGCCACCAGCTGCATCATCAGCGGGATCTTTTGACGCTCATCCTGCAGTGTCACGTATTGACGCATGCGGGCGCGCAGGTTTTTCGCCTTGCCCACGTAGATGACATCGCCCTTGGCATCCTTCCAAAGGTAGCATCCGGGCTGTGTGGGAACGCGCGAAACCTGCTCGGCAAGCGTTGGTATGTTGTCGTGACCGGCCACGCGCACCTACTTGCGACGAAGCAGCGCCGAGACCTCGGGCATCTTAAGGACGACGGCAAGGCCAAAGGTAACAACAAGCGAGGCGACACCCGCAACGCAAACGTAGCCAAGAGTAATCAGAATCGAGCCGCCAAGTGCCCCGACAAAGTGTTCAAGCGCCCACATGACGCCGGCGCCTGCGGCAGCACCTAGGCCACCGAGCAAAAGGCCAAAGAAACCGCCATGTAGGATAGATTTGACCTGAAGGCCACGCAGGCGACGACGCAGCCACCACAGCGAACAGCCGACCAAGATCACGTAGTCGACGACATACGAAAGCGCGATTGCCGGCATACCGAAGCCCAGCACAACGCCAAACAGCAGAACCGAGCCGGCCTGGCCGATGGCGGAATACAGGCAATAGCGGCTATAGGGCTTCATGTCGAGCAAGGCAGAGAAGCTCTTCTGCATCAACACGACCACGCCGTAGAGCGGCAGCGAGAGCGCCAGGTAGGCAAGGTACTCGGACACCAGCGCCACGCCGGATTCATCGAACTTGCCAGCACAGTAGATCATATTGAGCGGACGTGCGAAGACAATCAGGTACAGTGCGAACGGAATCAGGAAGAACAGCATCTGGGCGACGCCACGCGAAATGCCCGTGCGAACGCTGTCGTAATCCTTCTCCTGTGCGTCATGAGAGAGCTCGGTATAGAGCGCCGTCGAAAGCGAGGCGGCAATCAGCGCGTAGGGCAGCGTGTACCACAGGCGCGCATAGGCGATGACGGAAGGACCCGTCTCGGGCTGGACCACCAGCGCGGCAGCGTTGGTGATAGAAGTCGAGACAAACATGCACACCGTGGCGAGCAGCGTCGGGATACCGAGCGCAATCGTCTGGCGCAGCGCGGGGTCCTTAAAGTCGATATGGATATGGGGATGCACGCCGTGCTTGCCAAGCGCGGGAATCTGACATGCCATCTGAACAAAGACACCGAGGGTCGTACCGGCCGCAATCAAGATGATGCCGGCACGTTCGCCAAACTGTGCGGACACGGGCGCAAAACCCATAAAGCTCGCAATGACGATCACATTGTTGAGGACCGGGGCAAACGTCGACCAGAAGTAGTCGCGGTGTGCGTTGAGAACGCCCGAGAACACCGAGCCCAAACCATAAAACAGAATCTGGATGGCAAAGAAACGGAACATGAACGCAGCGGTATCCATGCTGCCGCCGTCACCCGAAAGGAACGATTGCGTCCAGATAAAGCCCGGGGCGAACACGGTCCCCAGCAACGAAATGCCACCCAGCACCAAAAGCAGAATGCCGAGCAGGTTGCCCACGTACTCGTTCGAGGCCTCGCGACCCTGCTCACGCCTCACGCCCATGTACACGGGCAAAAACGCCGTCACGAGCATGCCGCCCATCACGAGTTCGTAGAGCATATTGGGCAGGTTGTTGGCGACCTGATAGGAGGACGAGAGTAGCGACATGCCGATAGCGGCCGCCATTGCCCACGTGCGGATAAAACCGGTGACGCGAGACACGATGGTCAGGATGGTCATAAGCCCGGCGGAACGACCAACCGTGGAGTAGTCCGACGAGCCCATGTCGTCAGTGTCATCTCGCGACGAAGAAGCTTCGGATGAGGGTGTCTGAGGCGCAGATTCTTTTGCAAAATGAGCTCCGCGCTTCAATTCTTCCTGCGGCATCGCTCAGTCCTCTCTCGTAATCGCGGCAACCGTCGCCCCGCAAAATGCAATTAAATCATCGGGTGCAAGCTCGAGCTGATAACCACGCTTGCCTCCCGAAATAAAAATGGTATCCCAAAGGACACATGTCTCATCAATGAGCGTCCGGTAGCGTTTTTTCATACCGACCGGGCTGCAGCCGCCGCGAACGTAGCCAGTCGCCGCAAGCAAATCCTTCACATGCATCATGGCCAAGGACTTCTCCCCCGCGGCACGCGCGGCGGACTTTAGATCGAGCTCGTCGGCAACAGGGATACAGCACACGACATAGTCGTTGGACGGTGTCACGCAGACCAAAGTCTTAAATCCTTGACCGGGCTCCTCGCCAAGCTGCTCCGAAATCGCGACCCCCAGGCCCACCGACTCATCACCATCGTCTTCGTACGTATGTAGAACATAGGAAATGCCGGCGCTTTCCAGCTCGCGCATCGCATTGGTTTTTGGCGTCTTTACAGCCTTTGCCATGACATATCCTTTCCCTCGCATTCGGACGCAAGGATTAAGTATATGTCCAATTCGGCTGCATACGTCACTTCGGCACAGCAAGCGCCATCGAATCACAAGGAGTCGATGGCGCCCATAAACTGAATCGCCTACTTATTGAGCATCAAGTTGAGCTTGACGCTCCCGGTCACGCCTGAGCAACGGCGCCAAAAACTTGCCCGTATAACTCTGCGGACAGTCCGCAACCTGCTCCGGTGTGCCCGAAACCACGACGGTTCCGCCGCCGTTACCGCCCTCGGGACCCATATCGATCAGGCGGTCGGCAACCTTGATGACATCAAGGTTGTGTTCAATCACCAGCACCGTGTTGCCCGCATCGACCAAGCGCTGCAGCACATCGAGCAGCTGGCGGACGTCCTCAAAATGAAGGCCGGTCGTCGGCTCGTCCAAAATATAGAACGTCTTGCCCGTCTGGCGTCGATGAAGCTCCTTGGCGAGTTTCACACGCTGCGCCTCGCCACCCGAAAGCGTCGTGGCGGGCTGGCCCAGGCTCACGTAGCCCAAGCCTACATCGTACAGCGTCTGAAGCTTGCGCTTAATCTGCGGGATATTCCCAAAGAAAGCCAGTGCCTCGGTGACGCTCATGTCAAGTACGTCCGAGATGGTCTTGCCACGGTAGGTGACCTCGAGTGTCTCGCGGTTGTAGCGTTTACCGCCGCAAACTTCGCAGGGAACGTAGATATCGGGAAGGAAGTGCATCTCGATCTTGATCTGTCCGTCGCCCTTGCACGCTTCACAGCGCCCGCCACTCACATTAAAGGAGAAACGACCCGGCGAGTAGCCGCGCGCCTTCGACTCCGGCGTACTCGCAAACAGCGCGCGAAGATCATCCCACAGGCCGATATAGGTAGCAGGGTTGGAACGCGGCGTGCGGCCAATCGGCGACTGGTCGATATCGATAACCTTATCGATACACTCGATGCCCTCGATTTTCTTATACGGACCCACAGGGCGCGTCGAACGGTGAATGGCATTCGTAAGGGCAGGCGCAATGGTGTCGGTAACCAGGGAGCTCTTGCCCGATCCCGACACGCCGGTAACAACCGTAAGCGTACCAAACTCGATCTTGGCGGTAACGTTTTTGAGGTT
>CAJLAN010000042.1 GCA_905204635.1 uncultured Collinsella sp.
CTGCCGGCGGGGGAGGCGTCTGCGAGGACGAGCTGGCCTTTTTGCCCATGTAGAGCAGGTGGTAGCAGGCGCTGACGGTGCTCTGCGTGAGGTCCCAGCCCAGGGCCTCCCACATGGCGGTCTGCGCGATGCAGTAGAAGTAGATGTTGTCCTGACCGATAAACTGGTAGATCTGTGCGTCGTCCGAGCACCACCAGTCGCGCCAGTCGAGCGAGCTGTGCTGGTAGGTGGGCGCGGGCACCTGTGTGGAGTCGGCAGCGGGCTCGCCCATGAGGGCGGCATCCTGGGCGGCGACGCCCTCGGTCACGCCGGCGGCCTTGGCATCGCGCGCGAGCACGGTACGCGTATAGCTGATGGGCGCCCACAGGCTCTCTGGCCAGCACCAGCAGGTGACGTCGGAAACGCCGTCGACCTGGGGCACCGGAACGCCCCAGTCGATGTTGCCGGTGATGCGGAAAGGCACGAGCGCTTTGCCGCTGCGGAAGCGCACGCCGCCGTTGGCGAGCACCGCATGGGCGTCGTCGCGCTCCTTCCAGCTGGGGAAGGTGACGGTAAAGCTGCTCTTGTTTCCCTCGGGCTCCAGCACGGTGTGCTCGGGCAGCTGGTCCTCGACGGCATCGAAGGCCTCGCGGAACTTGTTTTGGATATAGAGCTGGGCCGGCAGCAGCCACTCCTCCATGGTCTTGGAGACCACGGAACGAACCTGCGGGTTCTGGGCGAGCTTGGCGGTGTAGGTCTTCATAAAGTCGAGGTAGGCCGGCAGGTCGAAGTAGAGGTTGTCGACCGGGCGCAGCTCGGGCACCTCGCCGGTGAGCTGGCTCTTGGGTGCGATGAGCTCCTCGGGCTCAAACTGGTGACCCAGGTCGCACTCGTCGGCATAGGCCTTCTCGGACTTGCAGCCCTGGATGGGGCAGCGGCCGATCACTTGGCGGCCGTTGAGGAACGTGCCGGCCTTGGCGTCGTAGAACTGCAGCGTGGAGCGCTTGGAGATGGTGCCCTGCTCATGCAGGCGCTCGATAATCTCGGCGGTCACTTCGTTGTGAATCTGCGCAGCCGGCTCAAGGCCCGAGCCGCCGTAGATATCGCAGCTGATGTTGTAGTTGTTGAGGGTCGCTGCTTGGCGGGAGTGATTGGACTCGACGTACTCGTTAATGGACTTGTCGTAGCCCTCGTTCTCCTTGAGCTTGCGGTAGCTCTCCATGATGGGCGAGCCGTAGCAGTCGGTGCCCGAGGTGAAGATGACGTTCTCGCGGCCCAGACGGTCGCGCAGGAAGCGGGCGAAGAAGTCGGCCGGGACAAAGACGCCGCCGACGTGGCCAAAGTGAAGGCCCTTGTTGCCGTAGGGCTCGCCGGCGGTAACGATGGCGCGGCGAGGCCAGCTGGGACGGTCGTTCATGGAGTATTTTGATGCCATGGGACTCCTTCGCATATGGTGAGAGCGCGGCCGGGCGCAAGGCTTGGCGACGCGGTGGTCAATTCGTGCATATCGTTCGACATTATCGCACATGCGGACGGGTACGTGGCAGGGGCGCTATCCTAAGATGCTATGAATGAGATTTCCAACATACATGCGTTTGAGGACGAGGATTTTCTGCACGCTTGCTTCGTGTGGGGGATGGTCGTAGTCGGCGTGTTTGCCGTGTGCTTGGTGCCGGTGTTTATGCTGCTGGGTGGGCCTGCGGACTTGGATGCGGCTGACGCGGGCGGCTGGATGGCTGTCGTGGGCTGGATAGTCGGCTTGGCTGCGATCTCAATGGCGTCGTTCGCCGTGCACGAGCTGGTGCACGGTGTGTTTTTTAAGCTGCTGGCGCCTGCGGGCGCGAAGGTGACCTTTGGGGCGAATCGCGAGACGGCGATGATCTATGCCTGCGCCGAGGGCGTTGTGTATTCGCGCCGGCGGTACATGGCGGTTTGCCTGGCGCCGACGGTTGTTGTGACGGCGGCGTTTGCCCTGGGATTTGCGTTCTCGGGCTATCCGCTGCTGTGCTACCTGGCGGTCGGGTTGTGTGGGCGATTGGTATTACGTGCGGACCATTTTGCGCGACCGCCGCATTGTCGCCTGCGAGGATACGTCCTTTGGCGTGCGCTTTTTTGGGTGAGGAGATGTCGATGAAGTCGTTGTTGCTGCATGCGTGCTGTGCACCATGCTCGCTTGAGCCGGTTCGCCTGCTGCGCGAGGAGGGGTTTGAGCCCACGATTTGCTGGACCAACCCCAATATTCAACCGCGCGATGAATGGCAGCGCCGCTTGGACGAGCTGCGCCGGTGGTGTGCCGATGGCGACATCGAGCTCATCGAGGCAGGGGAGGACCGCGATCGCTGGGAGACCGGCGTGGCGCCGCTGGGTGCCGACCGAGCCCGTCGCTGTCGCGCGTGCTATGCCCTGCGTCTGGCCGAGGCGTGCCGCGTGGCCCAGGAGCGCGGGTTTGAGTTTGTGGGCACGACGCTCGCCGTCTCGCCGTACCAGTTGTTCGACACCTGCAATGATGTGTTGGAGCGTCTGGCTGCCGCCCGCGGTCTCACCCCGGTGATTCGCGATTTTCGCCCGTATTACCCCGAGGCGACACGCCGTTCGCGCGAGCTTGGCATGTATCGGCAGAACTACTGTGGTTGCCGCTTCTCGGCTGTCGAGGCGGCCATGGACCGCGCCCGTATCCGCGACGAGCGCAAAGCCGCCAAAAAGTAGTTCATTTGGGCTGGGGCCTTGAGCTGTCTGTGCGGTACGGTCGTTTTTGGGAAAGTCGATTTAATTAAGCGTGTGATCGTGGCTCGCTTGATACCAAACGACGACTCCTATGATTCTAATCCTCCGTTTGTTAAACATCAGATCCGGACTTGCTGTTGCATATGAATGGGACGACAGCACAATCATGTCGTTTCCTTCTGCAAATCGCCTAATTACCGGTGTTTTACCGTCTGCGAGCGCCAATACAGCACAGCCGTTCCAAGGCTTTGCGGTGGTATCGACAAGTAGTAAGCTGCCGGGAGGGTAAATGCGGGACATTTCGTCACCTTTGATTTTAACGAAAACGCTATGTGGGTGACGCTTGGCTACGTCTACGGGCGCGCAAGCATTTTGTTGGCTGTGCGTGATGCGGCGCTTTTGCGATTCGATATCGATGACGGGAAATGCGCCCTCCATTTCGTGGATAGCAGGGTCTTCGTCGGTGACGATTCTTTTATTTGCGAGCTTTACGGCCAAACCGTTTTCCTCGCCAACAAGTTCATCGCGGGTGCAACCGAAGAGCGCTTGTAACTTTTCAATATGGCGCTCACGGGGGGCATACCGACTTTTTTCCCAACGACAAACGGTCTCTTTAGATACCCCCAACATCTCTGCAAGTTGCGCCTGACCAAGATGCTCCATGGTGCGGAGTTTACGAATATTTGCCCCGAAGCCCATGGCTATAGATCCTCTCGCCACAGGGGGAGGCATAGACAGTTTGTGCCACCATAGCCTTTGGTGAGCTCGTCAATGGATAACGGGAATAATTCCATTCCTGCTTTCTCAAGCGCTTCGTTGGTCCAAACGTTTTCTTCATATACGCATAGTTTTCCTGGCGAGAGCGCAAGGATAGACGTTGCGTTGTTCCGGCGCTCTCTTTCGTAGGCGGTTTGATTCCCGCCTCCGCAGTCAATTACTTTTATTGGTTCGCAACAGGCTGCAGAGAGTATTTCCGGAATCGTGCGATCGATAGGAGTGATCGTAAGGCCCTTTCCGGATCGTTTTAGTTGAATGCTGTATGCATCAACGGCATTGCATATCTCACGATCGATGAGGAACGCGTCGTGATCAATTCTACTTATGAACGTATCGAGGTGGATACGCAGCCCGTCAGAGGGGACTCGAATCGCAATTAGCTCGGTGGTCTGGAATTTATTTGAGGTCAGGAGCTCTTTTGCAAGTGACTCGACGGCGGCGGGTTCAGTTCGGTCAGAGATTCCAACTAAAATTGTCTTAGCACTGATAACAAGAATGTCTCCGCCTTCGATATGGTAACTACTCCTGTTCAAATCACATACTGGGGTTTCTCCCATGATCTTGTGGTGGGTGAATATCTGCCGGTATAAGGCGACCTCACGATCACGCTCAGGCCAATACATATGATTTAGGATGATGCCGTCTCCGACTACCACAGCAGGATCACGAGTGAAAAAAAGCGTGTTGAGGGGATTGACCAAGAGCGAGGCGGGGTCAAATTGCTCGTGCACGAGCGCTCGTAGTGTTTCCGACTGGTTTGAACATAGCTCAGTGTCTCCAAAGCGAATGCCGTTAAGTACTATATTCACCAATTCCTGGGTGTTCTTAGCGTTCTCAAACAGCTGGGTTATTGTCTCGAGGAACTCTCTGCCTGTTGCTCCGCTGCAACGGAGGTAGTCATCAATAAAATATTTAAGTGATTGGGGCTCAGTTTCAAGTGAGTCTTCGAGAAGGTCCCTAATTTCAATGGTTTCTACGCCATGCTTCTTAAGCAATTGAACCATGGAATCGTGCTCATATATTGCTTTGTCGAGGTCAAAACGACCGCTCCATTTTCGCAGGGAGAAAACTTGGCTGAAGTCGGCATCAGGGTAGTTTTGTGTTTCAGCTCCAGGTCGATGGACAAGTACGGCTTTTAAATGACCGATTTCATTTGTTATGTGTACGCCTTGCATGTCTGTCTCCTGTCCTGCTGGTTTTTATATAAGGCTAAGGCAGGTTCCTTGTTGTGTTGCGGAAAAGTTAAAAGACGTATGTAATTGATAAATAACATCAATTTTAAAAATCAGATTGATTAATAACGTCACTTTAGCTGCCGTTCATAGGTGAAAAGCGACACGATGGCGATGGTTGGCCGACCAACGCTGAGCAACCTCATACATTTATGGTGCCAGCTGGATAGATGGGAAAAGGAATGAAGGAGGAGAAATGGCAGCGGAAAGTTCGAAAGGCATCAAGCAGTTCAAGGTCCCGCACGTATATGCGATCATCTTTGCACTTATGGTCATCTTCGCTGTTCTCACGTGGATTGTTCCCTCTGGGTCCTATCAGCGTCAGGAGGTGAACGGTCGTGAAGTCACTGTCGCAGGTACGTATGAGCAGAGTGAAAAGACATATATTGACGAGGAAACCGGGGATGAAGTAGATCTCAGACAAGGCGTCTTCGATGTTCTTCAGGCTCCAACGCGCGGTATACAAGAGGCAATTGAGGTCGTTGCATTCATCTTGATTGTGGGCGGTTCGTTTCAGGTTATTACTAAAACGGGCGCTATCACGAGCGGAATGGGTCGTGTCGTTCGCCGCTTTAAGAACAAAGACATTCTAATTATTCCTATTGCGATGGTTCTCTTTGCATTGGGCGGAACGAGCTTTGGCATGGCGGAAGAAACTCTTCCGTTCTTTGCGATCTTCATGCCAATTATGATGGCTATGGGCTTCGACTCGATGACGGCGTTCATGGTCGTGTTCGTTGGAGCGCGCACGGGTTACATCGCCTCAACGATTAATCCGTTTAATGTTCTCATTGCGCAAGGTATTCTTGGTATTCAGGGCAACCCCCAGCTGTGGCTGCGTATGATTGCCTGGGTTGTTTTGACCGCCGTTGCAATTACTTGGGTTGTCCTCCATGCACGAAGGGTAAAGAAGAACCCTGAGTCATCGATCACATTTGAGGATGATATCGCCAAGAAAGTCGAGTTCGCTGCCGATGAATCTGCCCTTGACGCGGAATTTACGGGTCGTCAAAAAGGCGTGCTTGCGGTATTTATCGCTGGTATGTGCCTTATCATCTGGGGACTTGTGACCCAGGGCTGGTATATGAACGAGATTTCTGCGGTCTTTTTGGCCATGGGCCTGTTGGCTGGTGTTATTGCGGGCTTTAGTCAGGACGTCATCGCTCAGGAATTTGTTGCGGGTATCGCTGACTTTGCTTTCTCGGCAATTGTCGTTGGACTTGCGCGTGGCATCCTTGTCATTGCCTCTGACGGCATGATCATTGATACCATCCTCAATGCGCTCGCTACTGGTCTGGGCGGCATCCCGGCGGTTCTCTTTACTACGCTTCTTTATGCGGTTGAGAACCTCCTGGCGATTCTGGTTCCCAGCTCATCTGGCCTTGCAGCACTGACCGCTCCCATTTTTGGACCTTTGACCGAACTCATGGGCCTTAATCCCGAGGCTGCCGTGTGGGCTCTCTCCATGGGTAGCGCGACGATGTCTTTGATCTGTCCTACTAGCGCCATTCTTGTAGCGGGTTTGGGCGTGTGTAAGATCAAGCTTGGCCAGTGGTGGAAGACCGTTTGGAAATTCTTCTTGGTCGTGTCGCTCATCAATATCGTATTCGTAGCAATCTCGGGACTTATTGCCCTGTAGGTTTCATGGCTGAAATGGAGTAACAGGAATGTCTAAAGGACTGAATGTACACAGCGAGATTGGTAAGCTCAAGAAAGTTGTGCTTCACCGCCCCGGTCGTGACCTTGTGAACGTAAAGGCGGAAGAGTTCGAGGATGTCTGGATTCACGACTGTTTCTATCTTGATGTGGCTCAAAAGGAGCATGATGCCTTTGCGGATCTTCTGAGGAGCGAAGGTGTTGAGGTTCTCTATATGGAGAAACTCGTTGCTGAGGCGCTGGATGCATGCCCCTCGGCTCGCGCTGAGTTTACCGATACATTTATGGCTGAGAGCGGGATTGTCAATCCTCTGCTTGAGCAGGCTGTTCGTGAAAAGCTCGACGCTATTTCAGATTCGTATCAGTTTGTACTTGAGGCTATGGGGGGGTATCGTTATCGTGACCTTGAGCTGCCTCGCGTCTCGACTACGCTTAGTATGATGGATAATGAGGATGCGAAGCCCGATGATTTGGTGTTGAAGCCTCTTCCGAGCTCGTATTTCTCTCGCGATCCTCTTGCTTCCGTGGGCAAAGGCGTTCTGCTTCACCATATGTATTGGAAACAGCGAGATCGTGAAGTGCCCTTCTATGAAGCGATTTTCAAATACCATCCCGATTATGTAGGGACTCCGATTTGGTACGACCATAAGAATCCCTGGCATATCGAGGGCGGTGATGTGCTTAACATTAACGCTCATACCTTGGCTATTGGAATTAGCCAGCGAACTGAGGCGGCTGCGATTGAGGAGCTTGCAAAGAATTTGTTCTGGGGATCTGGGAATTCTGAGATCGATACCGTTTACGCTATTAAAATCCCCAACGGCTATGCTTACATGCATCTTGACACCGTTTGCACCATGGTGGATTTCGATAAGTTCACAGTTTATCCCGGTATTTTTGAGACCCTTCGTGTTTATCGTCTGACTCGTGGTGACTCTGAGGGAATGGTCGCTGTTCAAGAGATTGATGACACGCTTGAACATATTCTTGAAATGGCTACTGGCGTGGAGAAGGTGCAGCTTATTGAGTGCGGTGCCGGCGATATGGTTGAGGCATCTCGCGAGCAGTGGAACGACGGGTCGAACACTCTTGCCGTTGCTCCTGGTAAAGTCTGTGTTTACGAGCGCAATGTTGTCACAAATGATGAGCTCTACAAGAACGGTTTGGAACTTTTGGTCGTTCCCTCCGAGGAGCTGTCCCGCGGTCGTGGCGGCCCGCGCTGCATGAGCATGCCCTTCTGGCGCGAAGATATTTAGTTGCAAATCCACTGTGATAGGAGATGGCGAATATGGGTGTTAACATCGCTGGGCGCAGTTTTCTGAAGCTGCTTGATTACACGACGGAAGAGATTGAGTATCTGCTTGAGCTTTCTGCTAACTTCAAAAGCATGAAGCGTGCCGGTGTTCCGCATAAATACCTTGAAGGTAAGAATATTGTTTTGCTATTTGAGAAGACTTCCACGCGTACTCGTTGCGCCTTCGAAGTTGGTGCACTTGACCTTGGCATGGGTGTAACTTATTTGGATCCGGGCTCGTCCCAGATGGGCAAAAAGGAGTCGATTGAGGACACGGCTCGCGTCCTTGGCCGCATGTATGACGGAATTGAATACCGCGGCTTTGAGCAGACGAAGGTTGAGGAGCTTGCTGCAAAAGCTGGGGTTCCCGTTTGGAATGGGCTGACTACTGAATTTCACCCGACTCAAGTGCTTGCCGATATTCTGACCATGCGTGAAGAGTTTGGAGAGATTAAGGGCAGGAAACTTACATTTTTTGGTAAGGCGGCCGGAAACGTCGCCGATTCGCTCATGGTCATTTGCGCTAAGCTCGGCATTAACTACTGTTCTTGCGGCCCAATCGGGGGAAATTCGGAGGGGGCTACATCCTATGACCCTGAACTCCTTGCAGAATGTAGTCGTATTGCGGCCGAGCATGGATCGACGATTACCATTACAGAGGATATTGAGGAAGGCGCTCGTGATGCCGATGTAATTTACACGGATGTTTGGGTTGGCATGGGTCAGCCCGCAGAGCTGTGGGAAAGCCGCATTAAGCTAATGTCGCCGTATCGTGTGACCGCTGAGGTGATGTCTATGGCAAAGCCCGAGGCGATTTTCCTCCACTGCCTTCCGAGCTTCCACGATACTAATACTACTGTTGGTGCCGAAATTGCTGAGAAGTTTGGAGTCACCGAAATGGAAGTCACGGACGAGGTTTTTGAGTCCGATAAATCTCGTGTTTTCCAAGAAGCGGAGAATCGCATGCATACGATTAAGGCGGTGATGTACGCAACGCTTAAGTAGCGGGGCGTTGAGAAAACAGTCGCAAATCTGTTTGCCATACTATATTTCTCTCAACAAGCTGATAGGATACAGGGGAGAATGATGCGCGCGTCAGTCGATTTTTTCGACTGACGCGCTTTGTGAAAGAGGCAAAGATGCGTACCGATGATTTTGACTACAACCTTCCTGAGGAACTGATCGCCCAAGCTCCTGCCGAGCCGCGCGACTCCTGCCGCCTACTGGTGGTGGATCGCAAGGGCTCCCAGGCGGGAATGCCGCTGAAGCACGGCGGTACCGTTGAGCACCGCATCTTCCGCGACATCATCGACTATATCGAGCCGGGCGACGTGCTCGTCATCAACCAGACGCGCGTGATGCCGGCTCGCCTGATCGGTCGCAAAGCCGGCTCGGGCGGCGTGGTCGAGACCCTGCTGCTCAAGCGCCGCGAGGACGTGGATCCGCTGGGCCATGTTTGGGAGTGCTTGGTCAAGCCGGGCAAGCGCCTGAAGCCCGGTGCTCATATTGAGTATCGCGCCGGTGGCGCCCATGCGCCCGAGGGGGCTCCCGTGGTGCTGACGGCCGAGGTTGTCGACTTTGTCACCGATAGCCGCGGCGGCCGCCTGGTGCGTTTTGAGCCGGCCGGTTGCAATGCTGCCGGCGATCCGCGCACGCTCGACGAGGCCATTCACGCCGCCGGTCATGTGCCGTTGCCGCCCTACATTACCGATTACGAGGGCGATCCCGAGAAATATCAGACCGTGTACGCCATGAAGGAGGAGCACTCGGCTGCCGCTCCTACGGCGGGTCTGCATTTTACTCCTGAGCTCATGGCCGCTATCGAGGCCAAGGGTGCCAAGTTTGCCGCCGTCGAGCTCGAGGTGGGCATCGATACCTTCCGTTTGGTGGAGGAGGACGACCCTACGCAGCACGTCATGCACACCGAGCGCTACCACGTGTCGCAGGAGGTTGTCGACGCCGTGCATAAGGCCAAGGCCGAGGGTCATCGTGTGATCGCCGTCGGCACTACCGCGGTGCGCTCGCTCGAGAGCGCGTTTGACGCGGACGCGCCGGTGTCCGATCCGGCCGTGACGGCGCGCTATTTTGAAGGCCGCGAGGACGGGGCCGATACGCTTGGCCGCGGTGACATCGTGGTGCGCGAGAACGCCACGACGCAGCTTTACCTCATGCCCGGCTCGACCTATCACGTGGTCGACGCGCTGATCACGAACTTCCACGTGCCGCGCTCCACGCTCATGATGCTCGTAAGCGCGCTTGCCACCCGCGACCAGATCATGGATGCCTACGCCGCTGCCATCGAAGAACGTTATCGCTTCTTCAGCTTTGGCGACGCGATGCTCATTTGTTAGTTACGCGGTTCTACGAACCGCGTAACTACTCGACGCTGCGCGGGCCGCATTTGGACAATCTGACGTT
>CAJLAN010000043.1 GCA_905204635.1 uncultured Collinsella sp.
CTTCTGGGCAGCGCCAGCGGTGACGACGATCATGGCGGCGTCGGCGACATCGGAATAATCGCCGGCGTAGATCTTCATCGGCTCGGCAAACGTCATGCCGTGCGCGATATCCAGGGCCTCACCCTCGGCGCGGTTCTTGTCCACGTCGATGAGGACCATCTCGGAGAACAGACCGCTCTGCATCAGCGCGAACGCCGAAGACGAACCGACGAACCCGCAGCCGACAATAGCGACCTTCTTCTCGTTAACCATTAGAAACTCCCATCTCTCTCCACAAACAAGCCGCTCGGGAACGACCCGAGCGGCTTGCCGTAATCCCAATACATCCAATCGGGACTTTGATTATGCTCCTATTCGCAGCCAAATATCGACCGCTTACCGAAATTATTTGCAGAATTCGTAAAATAACTGCACGAAATCGGTTTCGAGCTATTGACGAGCCGAAACAACTTTCTAATACAGGCCCGCCTCGCGAATGGCCTCGACAGCCAAAGCGATCTGGTCGGGCGGCAAGACCAGCGCCATGCGCACGTGCCCCTCGCCCGAAGGACCAAAGCTCGCGCCCGGCGTCACCACAACGCCGGCCTTCTCCATAAGCTCCTCGCAAAACGCCATGGAATCGGTGCGACCACCGGGAAGCTTGGCCCACACGAACATAGAGCCATGCGCGTTGGGACGCTCCCAGCCCAGGCCCTCAAGACCGTCGCACAGGGCATCGCGGCGCTCCTGGTACTTCAGACGCTGCGCCTCGACCTCATCGCGCGGACCGTTCAGACAGGCGATAGCAGCCTTCTGGATCGGGAAGAACATACCAAAGTCGATTTGGCTGCGCAGCTTGGCAAAGGCCGAGACCACGTCCTCGCGGCCGACCAAAAAGCCGATACGCGCACCGGTGACGTTAAACGACTTGGAGAGCGAGAAGAACTCAACGCCCACCTCGAGCGCACCGGGATACTGCAAGAAGCTTCCGCCCGGTTCGCCGTCGAACACGATGTCGGAGTACGCGTTGTCGTGAACAATCAGTAGATCGTGCTCACGCGCGAAGGCGATAATCTCCTCGTAGACCTCGGGCGTACCCACCGAGCCGACCGGGTTCGCGGGCAACGAAACGATCATGTACTTGGCGCGATCGGCCACCTCGGGATCGATGCCCGCCACATAGGGCAGGTAATTGTGCTCGGCAACCAGCGGATAGTACTCGAGCTTGGCATCGGCGATCTTCGCACCCGCCTCAAAGACCGGGTAGCACGGATCGGGAACTAGAATGGTGTCACCCGGATCGAGCAGAGCCAGGCCCAAATGACCCACGCCCTCCTGCGTGCCGTTGCACGACTGCACCATGGACGACGTAATGCCCGAAACGCCAAAGCGACGCTCGTAGTAATCGCACACGGCTTGCTTAAGCTCAGGCAGGTCGCGCAGGGCGTACTTCCACATCTCGGGATCTTGGGCCGCCTGCGTGAGCGCCTCGACCACGTGGTCGTACGGCTTAAAGTCGGGCGTGCCCACGCTCATGTTGTAAATGGTCTTGCCCTGAGCCTTCAGCGCGAGAAGCTTGTTGTTGAGCGAGGCGAAGACCTCCGCGCCAAAGCGGTCGAGACGCTGCGATGCCTGCATGGTGCCACCTTTCGATATGAAAAACGCGGCGCTCTGACAAGAGCGCCGCGCGATACGGGCCATCAGATTGCAAAAGTGTAACGCTTGCAACCCCCGTATTGGTTCAATTTAGCCAACCTTAGTCAACTGCATCGAGCGCGTCGATCTGCGCAAGCCACAGATGCGAGCTGGCGTCACTCGGCATACGCCAATCACCGCGCGGGCTGAGTGTCACCGAGCCCACCTTGGGACCATCAGGCAGACAGCTGCGCTTAAACTGCTGGGCAAAGAAGCGACGGTAGAACGTACGCAACCACGTGTGAACGGTCTTGGCGTCGTAGACGCCCTCAAAGCTCTTGAGCGCCATGCGGTAGATCTTGCCCGGCTCAAAGCCAAAACGCAGCAGGTAATAGAGGAAGTAATCGTGCAGCTCGTACGGCCCCACCAAATCCTCGGTCTTCTGCGCAATCTCGCCATCGCCCGTGGGCGGCAGAAGCTCGGGGGACACTGGCGTATCGAGGATATCGAGCAGGACCTCGGCAATGCGCCCACCAAAGACATCGGCCGCATAGCGCACCAGATGGCGCACAAGCGTCTTGGGCACGCTCGCGTTGACGGCGTACATGCTCATGTGGTCGCCGTTATAGGTAGCCCAGCCGAGCGCCAGCTCCGACAGATCGCCCGTGCCGATGACAAAACCGCCAGCCTGGTTGGCCAGATCCATCAAAATCTGCGTACGCTCGCGCGCCTGGCTGTTCTCGTAGGTCACGTCCTGCACGGCCGGATCGTGCTCAATGTCCTTGAAGTGCTGTTCCACAGCCGCGTGGATCGAAACCTCGCGGAAGCTCACACCCAGGTCGCGGGCGAGCGACTCGGCATTCGACTTGGTGCGATGCGTCGTGCCAAAGCCGGGCATGGACACGGCCGTGATACCGGTGCGCGGCAGCCCCAGTGCATCGAAGGCGCGAACCGTCACGAGCAGCGCCAGCGTGGAGTCCAGGCCGCCTGAAAGACCGATGACTGCGGCCGTGGTACCCGTATGGGCAAGGCGGGTCTTGAGGCCCGCGGTCTGCAGGTCGAGGATGGTCTTGCAGCGCTCAGCCAGGTCACCATGGTCGGCAGGCACGAAGGGCGCGCGGGGGAAGACACGGTCGATGTCGAGCGCATCGCGCAGGACAGGCTCGTCTGCCAGCACGCCCTCAAACGAAAACTCAACGGTTGTGGCCTCCGGCGCATCGTCCGTGCGCGTCCACGTCGTCGAGCGGCGGCGTTCGGCAACCAGACGGTCAAGGTCAACATCGGCGACGGCCATATCGCAGGTAAGGAGCTTCGTTGCCGCCAGCTTAGAGCCGTTTTCGTAGACGAGGTTCTCGCCCGCAAAGACCATATCGGTCGTGGACTCGCCCTCGCTCGCGTCTGCATAGGCATAGGCACAGTACAGGCGCGCGCTCTGATTGGAGATGAGGCTGCGGCGATAGTCTGCCTTACCGATAATCTCGTCCGAGGCCGACGGGTTGAGGATCACCGTCGCACCGGCAAGCGCCATCTCGGTCGAAGGGGGCGCCGGCACCCACAGATCCTCGCAGACCTCAACGCCCAGCACCATATCCTCGGCACCTTCATCACAGCAGCGGTAGAGAAGCCCCGAACCCAGCGGAACCGGACCCTGACCGGCAAACTCGACCCACACAGGATCCGCAGGCGCCGGAGCAAACCAGCGGCGCTCATAGAACTCGCCATAGTTGGGCAGATGCTTCTTGGCCGTGAGGCCCAAAAGCTCGCCCGCGCAGCACACGGCGGCGCAGTTGTAGATATTCTCGGCAACTGCAACGGGAAGGCCGATGGTAAAGACAATCGGCAGCTCGCGGGTTTCATCGAGAATGTGCACAAGTGCCGCCTCGCAGGCATGCAGCAGTGTGCGGTTATGGAACAGATCAGCCGCGGTATAGCCAGTCAGGTTAAGCTCGGGCAACACCAGCGCGCGAACGCCGCGCTCGGCAACAGCCGCCAGCGCAACCTCGGCATTGCCCTCGACATCGGCAACGCGAATCCGCGGCGAAGCCGCCGCCACACGCAAAAAGTCATCGTTCTTATTAGCCGAAACGCAGCATTGCCTTGTTGATCTGGACACTGGAGGCCCCTTCTACCCTGAGATTCAGTCTAACGGACGTTCACATATCTCTAACTAGCCAAAGCAACCTCCCAGTTTACTGAGAGGCCAACCTGTGCTAAGAGCATGTATTTCAAAAATATCTTTAATTAAAAAAGGAGAAATCGATAATCGACTTCTCCTTTAAGCGAGGCGAGTAAATTCCGAAACTAATGGCAGAATTTATCCATGTAGTCCTCAAAGTCGAACACTTCCACCACGACGCCCTCTTCCTGAAACTCTTTCAGTTGCTCCAAGAGATCTTTGTTAATAACGTCCATGCAGAAACCTCCTCTATCTAATCAATTGTAGTATATCTGCTTTCATGCAATTATCAACCAACTTGTTTAATTGCTCCTCGTTTGCCGATAGTCCCTCTTTTTTCAAAATGTCGCGCACCTCGTTCTTAGTAATCGGCTTTTCAAACAACGAAAGCAAAGCGAACGAAAAATCATTAACCGCACACATTCTATGGGTGGCACAACTCAGCAGTACTCTTAACCCCTCTTTTGAGCGTCCGACTTCTTTCACAAACGAACTTTTTACCAATTGAAAACCATTATCGTGCATTACATAATCGGCATCGATATTTGTATTCAGCAATCCATAATGCAACAGTTCTTCTATCGCCCTTGTCAGCTCGAGGTCGCCCTGATCAAGGATAAGAGAAATGCTACAATCGGCCTCCAATAAACGGGCCAACTTAAGGTATACCAACTGGGAAACAGCATAGACATGATGGTATTCAGAATTATAGAAGTAGGCAAATGGCTCAACGAGCACGACAGAGGTCTTGGAATCCAGCCAGATTCGATCAGCTGGATTTAGACTAGTTAGCCGTCGCTTTACTTTGGTCAAATGTCCCTTATACCTGACAGCGTGAATAGAATCTAGGATCCAGGTCACCTCTGAAATATGAAGCCGCTGGGGCAAGTCAATTGTGTCGCTACCGTTTATGACCTCTTGCATATAAAAATCAATATGATGCTCATCAGATAAGGATTTTGCTTCATTTAAAGTTAAACCAGTGCCTGAAACATAATCCACTTCGAGGCGCAAATCCTCATATTGGGACTTCGGCATTACAGAGACACCATACTTATCGGGATGATTCCAAACATCCGACCCCATAACGAGACCAAAATTCGTAAATCCTCTCGTGGAATATGGAACACCACATACCTGTTTTGAATAATTCAAAACATTCTCTGTATAAGCTAAGGTGTTCAGAGCCTCTTCTTTAGTTTCGGTCGGAAAGCCAATCATAAAGAATAGATGAACAGGAATACCCGCATTGAGACAATCATGGATATTGCGATCAATCCAATCAACTCTCGTGTTCTTCTTCATTAGATCAAGAACTCTTTGGTTGTATGACTCGAGGCCAAACTGAATCTGCCTACATCCACTTTGGTATATCTTGTTGAAAACGTCTGTACTTAGGGTTGGAGAGAACCTCGTTTCTCCATGCCAGAAAAACGTTTTTCCCGATGCGTTTATTTCATCCGCGAGTTGCTCCATTCTTTTGCCTTCGAATGTTTCATCCACAAAAGAGAAAACTCTCGTGCCGTATTTTTCATTTAACCGACACATTATTTCAAATACTCTCGATATAGGCATCTTTCGGTAACAACCACCGGTAGCACCGGGAATGGTGCAGAAGGCGCAATGATTAAAGCACTGCCTAGAGGAATAAACCGGCAATATTAACTCAGGCATGAAGTATTTAGAAAGGGCGAAGCCATCGAAATCGGGAACTGTATCGTTGATAAATGTTTGCTCAATCCGATGGTTTTTATATATCTTTCCACCTTTAGCATGGCAAAGGTTTGGAACACAGTCGAGATTGTCATCACCAGAGTCAAGAGCCTCAAGAAGACGTGCAAGCGGCTCTTCGCCGTCATACATCATTATCGAATCAATGTATTCAAAAAAGGGATGCCATTCTTTCATGCAGTCATCTGCTAAACGGGTAATGTAATTGCCGCCCAATGAGACGTGTTTAACAGATGGACATTCTTCTTTAATCAGTTTCGCTAACGTAACTGCAGAAATCAATTGGAAACAGCCGCTCACCGAAATCCCAATAAACTCGATTTTTCCCTCTGAATACGCTTAAGAAAGGCAGTTTCATAGAAGGAAATAAACGGATTATGCAAGGTATCCGCAAGCGATTTCATTATTTCTGGTGTCGAATAATAATCATAGGGCAAATCTATGGAGTTGAACGTGTATTTAACTCCATACGAGACGTGATTTATGATATAGAGTGCATTTCTAAAAATGTTTTCAGCATATTGTCTTTCTTTTAGATTAAAGTATCTCTTCGATCTGAAAATATCTTTTGCCTCGTCAACATTAAGTGCTGACTTTTGTATCAACTCGATTGTTAATTGAACATTCGAACTAAACGAATCCTTTGATTCCCGATACCTTTTACAGCACTCTTCGACATGTCTAAAAGATAGGAGGTCATCGTAAAATTCCACGTTTAAGTCAACAATGTCAACTTTATATTGTTCAACCTCTTGAAGATATGACTTCAAAACAGGCAAGGCAAGATACGGCCCCACTGGACTCCATCCTGGGGGAAATACTAAAAGCGTTTTAGGCATATCAACGTCACATCTTTCGCAAATAATTCAATTGAAACACAACTACCATCATAATTGAAAATACACCAAGTCCTGTAACGAGAATTGAGAACATCGCGATGCTCGTGAACAGCGAAACAAGGAGTGTTGAAATAACAACAGCAACCGATTGCAAAGACTCCCTAATTGAAAACAGGCTTATCGATTCAGATTCGTCTCTCGCCAAATCCTGCAGCGATGTTATGAGAAGCACATCTTGAATGGCGTTTCCGGCACCGACGATAAAAAGGAAAATAAACGATATCCCAGACGCATAGCGATAGCCAAACGCCAGATACGCACCGAGCGCAAGATACGTCACAAAACAATATGATTTAACGCAATCGGAACCACTAATTAAACGACCATATATTGTATTTCCGAACAACAGTCCGATTGTAAGACTACTCTGAAGGAATCCGTATTGTATCGATGACGAGTCAAATTGCAATTGCGCAATAGCTGGCAAAAGAGAATTCAGAGAGCCGAATGCCACACCACTAGAAATATCGATTAATAGGAAACCAATTGCCAAGTGCTTCGCGCTAAGATCACTAAATGCAGTCCTGTTTTTTTCATTTTTGCTTATCCCCTCTTTATCATTAACCTCGATAACCGACGGAACATCTCGCAGCAACCAGAACGACGCGGCAAAAGAAAGCGCGTCTAATGCAAGAACAGCCTCCGCCCCAAATTGAGCGACAACAAAACCGCCGGCAACTGGCCCCAGAACCATCATCAAATTCTGCAGAAACCCAAACGAATTATTAATTACGTCGCGATTGATACTATTCGTATTGGCTCTTAACAACGAGTAAAAGCAGGGCATTTCAACCGTTCGGCAAAGCGATACCGCGCACGTAATAGCAAACATACTCCATTTACTATCAACAAAAATATAGCAAACGAATAATCCCGCGCGAATTAAGTCTGCCAATCTCATGGCCTGCAGTGTCCCGATACCCATCTTCTGAGGCAGCTGCGCGAGCGCAACTGAAAACAGAGAGGGGGCAAATCTGCAGCAGACCATCAAAGCAGTTGCAGAAACATCGTGAGTTACCTCGTAAATCAGCATTGGCAAAGCAATATTCGCACACCAATTGCCTATTTCGCTTATCCCTCTAGCAATATATAGGACCCGAACCGGACGGCTAGCTCTCAATACCGTGAACATCACGATTAACCTCGTATTTCAGGCCTCGCTCATCCCTTAATAGGAATCCATAATCAACCAAGTACCGCCTCAACACGGCATAATCAGGATAGAGCTGTGACAGCACACGATTAACCTGAAGCTCCGTATAACTTGTATTTAATTCAAAGAAAGAGACGGCCCATAGCAGCATGATTCTTTTATAGCTTTCCTTTTTTGGAATTGAAACCAGCTCGCCATTCTTGAGAAATCGTTTTTTAAAGTCTATTAGCTCATCCATTCACATCCTCCATTTCATACGCATCTAATACTAAAAATGCATACGCTTTAGGTCATCGCATTCGGCTTCTATATTCGAACTAAACTCGAACTAATCTAAATGATTTGCTCAAACACTCTTCGAAAGCTCGTTTTTCACTCTGAGTAAAACGCCCTTCCCAGTCAGTCCACGAACAGGAAGGCAACTCACAGCGAGCGGAGTCGAAGCCCTCTGCCGTCGGTCGTTCAAAATGCACGACAACCTTTTCGATATCCCCATCTGTAATCAGGTCAGAATGAACGACCTCGGTACCGTCTTCGAATGTCATATACGGGTACATCACGTAAACCACCTCGCAATCGTAAATCCAGTTTAGCATCAAGCTATTGCACCAAAGACAGCAAGCCCCCTTGATGAGTTGATGGTATCTGTTAAATGTCACGTACGATTCACATCTGGTGGGTACCCTGATGGCTACACGAAACGAAGCAGATTTACACCGGGAGGACCCCGTATGACAACCAAGTACACCGACGCGCCGCGCACGCGCGTCATGACGCCAGCATCGCTCAACAACGGCGTGCACGAGAACCATTCCATCGGACAGACCATGGCCATCGCGCCCAAAAAGGGCCTGTTTGACGACATTTCCATTCCCCAGATCATCGCCGGCGCCGCAGCTGCCGCCACGAGCGTCGCACTTGCCTCCAAGATTGGTATCGCTGGTTCAGTAATTGGCGCCGCCGTGAGCTCGGTCATCACCGTTGTGTCATCGCAGGTCTACCGCCACTTTATCTCTGCCAGCGCCGAAGCCATCAAAGGTACGCACGCCGCCGTCGACTACCCCGCCGGCGCCTACGAGCCCGTTGAGTTTAATGCCGAGGAGCACCTGGGCGGCGCCGCGACTACGCAGGAGATGCGCCAGATTGCGGGGCGCGCGACCACGGCGCGCGTTGCTCCCGACAGCCTGCGCGCCAAGGCGGCGGCAGAGCGCAGTCAGACGCAAAAGAAGGTCATCGTCTTCTCGATCGCCATCGCCATCGTCGCGGTCATCGCCTGCGCCGGCGCCATCCTTATCACCACCGCCGGTGAGGGTCTGGGCGAGCGCCCCGAGCCAATCCTTTCGTCGCGCACGACGGAAAGCGATGCAAATGGCAACACCCAGTCGCAAGACCAGCAGGCACAGACGGACGGCACGCAAGACAGTTCCACCTCTACCGATTCGTCCTCGAATACCCAAAACCAATCGCAGGGCGCCGATTCTTCTGTGAACAACAGCGGCGCGCAATCCGGCACGACCGACTCAAGCCAAACGACTGACGGTTCGCAGCCGAACACGGGAGGCCAGACGAGCGACACCACGTCGGGAACGGGCACAGCAGACAGCAACAACAGCAATTCGAGTGGCACCACATCGGGCACGGCATCTGACAGTTCAAGCCAAGGCACGACATCGGACAACTAGGCGCTGCATCCCCAGATAGGCAACCTGTACAACGGGCGCGAATCGATAGCGGTTCGCGCCCGTTTGCCTTGGGCGACGAGATGGCAAGCCCCGCGCGATGGTAAGATGCTTTGGTGTGTAAAGAGGAGATTTGCCATGAGCAAGACAATAGTTACGCCCACGCTTTCGCTGGGCAACCACATCTATCTGTATCGCCTGCTGCGCGATGCGATTGGATGCGGCAAGCAAACGTTTATGACGCAGGTCGAGGAGGCACTCGCCGCTGGTGACATGGCCGCTTATGACCTGGGCTTCGAGTCCACGCGCGAGCTGCTCGAGGAGCTCGACGACTGCATTAAGCTGACCGTCTTTAAGGGCGGTCGCCTGTATGCCACGGTCATCGCCAACGAGGCCTGGGATGCCGCCCTTGCCAAGGGCGAGGACAAGCCCAAGGCTGCCAAGGGAGCCAAGCAGTCCTACAAAAAGAAAAAACGCGGCGAGAAGGACCTCAAGGCCGTGCGCCCCAAGCACGTTAAGCGTCCCGAGCCTGAAGCCATGGTTGAAGCCGTGCCAGAATCCGAGCCCGAGCCCGAGATCGAAGTCGCTATTGAGGTAACGGCAGAAGCCGAAACCGAAATCACCGCTACGACCGATCCCGAAGTCATATCCGAGCAGGAAGCCACTGCGGAGCTCAACGAGGCTCCCAAGTCGACAGCAGAAGAAGCCGCTAGCCAACCTGAGGCGTCTGCGCTCCAAAACAGCGATGTCTTTGGCGGCGAGGCCGAGGACGATCAGCCCGACGATCAAGACACCACCGAGTCGACACCGGAGCCC
>CAJLAN010000044.1 GCA_905204635.1 uncultured Collinsella sp.
CGTCGATCTGGAGGTTCGCGCGGGCGACGTCGTGGCACTCATCGGGCCAAACGGCTCGGGCAAGTCGACCATCTTGAAAACCATCACACGCCATCTGACACCGCTTGCCGGCGCGGTCGAGCTCGACGGGCGGGAGATTTCCCGATGGAAGACGGCGGAGTTCGCAAGGAACCTTGCCGTTATGCTGACAGATCGCCCCCGGACCGAGCTCCTCACCTGCCGCGATATCGTAGAGGCGGGAAGGCATCCCTACACCGGGCGAATGGGCACACTCACGCCCAACGACCATAATCGGGTCGACGAGGCCATGAAAACCGCACATGTGGAAGAGCTTGCCGAACGCGACTTCATGCAGATAAGCGACGGGCAACGCCAGCGCGTCATGCTCGCACGCGCCATCGCGCAGGATCCGCGCGTGCTCGTGCTCGACGAGCCCACGTCGTATCTCGATATCCGCTACCAGATCGACCTGCTACGAATACTTCGCCACCTTGCGAAATCGCGGAATGTTGCTGTCATCATGTCCATCCACGAACTCGAGCTCGCGCAGAAAAGCGCCGACAAGGTGATTTGCGTGAAGGACGGCCGGGTCTTCCGCGCCGGCGCACCCGAGGACATATTCACGCGTGAGACGATTGGCGAGCTCTACGGCCTGCAACATGGCACCTTCAACGAGCGCTTCGGCAGCGTGGAAATTGGGCGCCCGCACGGCGATGCGCACACGTTCGTCATCGCCGGCGCAGGTACGGGGTCGGCTGTGTTTCGCCAGCTCATTCGGCAGGGCAAGGCGTTCTACGCGGGCGTTCTGCACGAAGGGGACATCGACTGCGAGCTCGCGCGCGACCTGGCAACGGAATGCGTGGCCGAGCGCGCCTTCGAGCCGATCGGGGATAAAACCATAGCCCGCGCCAAAGAGCTCCTCGTCCACTGCGCGCGCCTTATCGTGTGCCCCGCCGCCTTCGGCACCATAAACGCCCGCAACGCAGAGCTCGTCGAGTTCGCACGCTCGCATGGTATCGAGGTCATGCGAGCGTGCGAAGGCGCATCGGAGGATTCCCAATTGGATACGCCTAGGCGCGGTCCAAGAAATCGTCCGCACCCCCTTTAGGTAGTTAAAAGACCTATTCAGGCCCTATTTCACCGCAACTCAGGGGAGGTAAGGCGCAAGCGCTATTCGAAACGAGATTCCAAACTCGAAAGGCCGCTCAACGTCAGATTATTAGCAACCTCCGAGACGCGCTCGATAGGAACCGATCCGTCAGACAGTGCCCACGTGCGATAGATACCGATAATACCCGACAGCAAAAACGCCAGATAGTAGTCGAACATCTCGTCCTTGAGACCTTGGGGCAGCAGATCGCGCTCGGCAATCTCGTGCTCGAGCGGCGCACGAAGACGAGCCATGAAATCATCGAGCGGAATATTCTCGATCAGCTGACGATTGAGCACCAAGTTGTTGCACAGCGCCTCGTTAACGGTTTTAAAGAAGGTCGCTGCCGCGCCCAGGGCGCGCTCGTTGGTGTCACCGTCCATGGAAGCAAGCGTTTTCTCGACCGAGTCGACAATCATCTCAACCACATCGACGGCAATGGCATCGAGCAGGCCGTCAACCGTACCAAAGTGAACGTAAAAGGTCTTGCGGTCGACATTGGCCTCGCGCGCGATGGCACTCACCGTAATGTCTGCCAGCGGCTTTTCCATGAGCAGGCGCTCGAAAGCCGAAAGGATGGCATTACGGCTGCGAACGATGCGACGATCAAGACGCGGTTTGCTGGTTGCCATGGGCGTGTCCCTTCGATATGCGAGCATTCATCAACAGATGAGAGATAATCTACGTAAGAGGATTATCCCCCATACAGCACAAATATGCCCCGCATCATGAAGAACGCACGACTGCCCTACTGCGACTTGGGATGCTTCTTCTTATTGAGTGCCGACGGAGATACGCGAATACCATCGCCTGTCTGGCGCACATAGGCTTTATGAGCCGGCTTAGCGGTCCCAGAAGCCTTCTGAGCGTGCTTCTTGGGATCAACGGTAACAACATTCGTGGGGTGCGGCTTATTAGGCGCAGAGGGCGTCTGAGGCGTGCGGCCGAGCTTGCGCATCACACGATCCCAGCGCGCATGGATGCTCTCGTTGTGGGCGCTCTTAAGTCCCAGCAGGGGCGCAGCCAAAATGGTCGGCGCAATAAACGTAATGAGGCGCCACAGCAGATAGCCGGCGGTCGAAGCCGACCCAAAGAAATGACCCAAGAACAATGCAAAGCCGCCCTCAGCGCCACCAGTTCCACCGGGCAAGGGAACCGCAGAGCTCAGCAGCTGGACAAAGGCGCTCGCGGCCATGACCGAGAAAAAGTCGACCTCGTGGTGGCCAAAGGCAAGCATCAAGAAATACGGCACCAGATAGAAAAACGCGAGCTGCAGCATGGTGATAAACACGGTGAGCAGCATGGAAGAAAAATGTCCGGCTGAAAGCTTGAACTTCTCGGAGAAGGAATAGATCTCGCTATCGACAAACGTGCGCCAACCCTCGATCTTTGTGGACGAGACGCCTATGCGCTCGAGCCAATTAATGATGCAATGGGCGACGCGCGTGACGGTCTTAGGCATGAGCGCGACGGCAAAGATACCCAGCAAGATGCAGCAGTGCCCGCCAAAGCTAAAGACGCACAGCAGCGTCATGTCGCCATAGCGCTCAGCAAAAAACGGCATGCGAGCAAGCAGTAGGATAGCGCCCCAGGCAACGAGACCAAACTGGTACACGATAAAGCGCGTGAACTGCGTTGCTCCGGCCTCGCCGACATTTTGGCCCGCCTTGGTCAGGCGGTAGATCTGGGCGGGAGTCGAGCCCATCATCATGGGCGTCAGGTTGCCAAAGAAGATGCCGCTCGCCTCGACCGAAATCAGGTCGCGGATGCCGACGGGTGAATTAGGATCGAGCCAAACGGCAATCGCGTACGCCACGATGCCAAAGAAGAGGTACAAGAACATGCAGAAGCATGCAGCAACGAGCCATGGCGCCTGGACGCTCGACATAGCGGCCCAGAACTGCCCCATCTGCCCGGTTACCACCAGATAGACAATATAACCCACCAGTACGACGCCGATAAAGATAGCGCCGCGGCGTGCGCTCTTATTGTCATCTCCGCCCGAAGCCTCAACCTCGACCTGGGGCTTAGACGCATGCTGAGAGGACTCCGTCATGAGACTCCTTCTAACAGTCAAAATATCTTGGATATTGTACCCGCAAGGACCATAGACAGAACGCAAAGCTCTGGTTCAAACGGGAATTGCAGACGGGTGTTTGAAAATAAAAAACCCGGCCTTCCATGGGAAGTCCGGGTATCAGATGCGTGGTAGCCCGTACCAGATTCGAACTGGTGATCTCCGCCTTGAGAGGGCGGCGTCCTAAACCGCTAGACGAACGGGCCATATGTAGCAAATGCAATGGCTGGGATGGAGGGAGTCGAACCCCCATTGACGGAACCAGAATCCGCTGTCCTGCCATTAGACGACATCCCAATGACTGCATCGCTGCGCTCGGCTGTGCCTTTGCGCAAGAAAGAAATATACGGGAAGTCTCGCCGTGACGCAAGCCCCAATTTTGACTTTTTTGAAATTCAGTCAAATTGGCCTAATTTAGTCCAACCCGTGAAGGACCTGTGAAGCCAACCGCTGTACACGAAGGGCAAAACACCGCGAGCGGTAGCCGTCAACCGTTGGCAGATTCTACCGTGAAAACGATAGCACCAGGCAACACAATCGAAGTATCAATGATCGCGTAGATATCGAGGCGCCATGGACGAAGAGCTTGATTACCTATGGGAGACCCTGGGCCTCGAGATCACTGCCGACCTTTGGCCCGAACGGGACAAAATTCACCCCACGTTACGCCCCGCCATTACTGTGGTGCAGGCAAAATACCGCCGTGCATCCTTTTTGATCATGCGGATGTCATGGCACGCGGGACTCCCCGACCTTAAGCGAATCCAGGCAAGCCTCGTCGAGCTGTCCGGCATGCCGACCGTCATATCCGAGGCGCACCTGGAGCAGCGCCAGCGCGAGCGACTGCAACAGCAGCGGATTCCCTTTATCTGCCCCGGCGTTCAGGCATATCTGCCCTTTATGGACGAGGAGTACTGGAGCGGCAAGCCCAACAAGCACGTAAAGGTCTACGATCCGCACGAATGGGCGCGGCTTGAGGATTAGCGCATATGCCCGCCAGCCGGGATAGTGCGCATGCCCGCCAACCGGAAAGCTCATCCCGGAATTTACGTCCAGAACGGGACGCGCTTTCCCCTAGAGGCCCCAAACGGAAACCGTATCCCGGATTTCGCGCTCAAACTGGGATACGGTTTCCGCTAGCCCCTTCAACCGGAAACTGCGTCCCGGAATCCGAGCTCAAAACGGGACGCACTTTCCGCAGCCACTACAGCAGCACCTCGGTCCAGGCCGCTTCCTTAAACCCAGGAATCGCAAAGTCGTCGCCCACCAGCAGCGGACGCTTGACCAGCATGCCGTCGGTCGCCAGCAGCTCGTAGCATTCCCGATCCGTCATGCCCGCATCCAGACGCGCCTTCAGGCCCAGCTCTCGATATTTCATGCCCGACGAATTAAAGAAGCACCGCACCGGCAGCCCCGAACGAGCAATCCAGGTCGCAAGCTCATCAGCCGTAGGATTGTCCAAAACGATATCGCGGTCGATATACTCAACCCCATGTTCATCCAGCCATGCCTTGGCCTTCTTACAGGTCGAGCACTTGGGATATTCAACAAACAGTACGGTCATGGGAATCCTCCGAATATAGATCGGCCAACGCAGGCACACGCCACACGAGGCGCCTTCGTATGATGGGCCAATTGTAGCCCACGGGTCACACGCTAAACGAACCGGACCCCGAATCCGCGTTTGATGAACGGCAGCAGCTCCATTGCCTCGGGCGTGATATGGCCCGCAACGTTCATGCGCTCGTCACCGGGAAGATCGACCCGCGCAATCTCAAGCTCGCCTTCGTAGCGCCCATATCCGCTATTGCTCACAGCGATCGACCCCGCCTTTCGCGGCAGGCCGGCTCCGGCATCCGTCGACACGGAATCCGGCTTAAGCGTCGTACGTGACTCCTGAGACCTAAAGATGAGGACGCTCGAGTCGGGCCGGTCGTGATGAATCTGCCCGCGCACATAGGCATAACCGGGCTCAAGCTCGCATTGCAGGTCCACGTATCCGGCGGAAACTTGAGCAAACTGCGCCCAGCCCGCATCGGAAAGATCGGGGTCGCCGACCAACACAATGTCGCAATCGGCGCCATGTGCAAGCTCAAGCATATTGAGAGCAACCTTTGACGCGCGACCGCGCTGCGCCTCGACCGTCGGCAGTCCCTCGAATACCGGCCCGCGAACGTTAGCATCACCCGGCACAAAAGCCATGATTTCGAATCCAAGCGCCGCAAGACGAAGATTCACCCGAGCAATGTCCTCCAGAGCTAAACCGGTATAAGGCTTGGGGTAAAAATTGTGGCAGGCGGCAAAACGAGTCACATCGGCGCCGGCTTCACGCCACGATGCGATTTCATCAGAACTCACTGTCGATGCATTGACCACAATGCGAAATACACCGGACAGCTCCGCGACCCGCTGGGCGCTAAAGCCATAGTCCAAACGAAGGTATTCCAACCCCAGATCGCGCAGGTCCTCGATGCGCTCAAGCCCGAGCAAATCGCACGTGCGAGGCCCCACATCGGCAATGAGCGCAATGCCGCGGGCGGAAAGCAGCGACAGCACATGACGGACCTTATCGGCATACGCCGCTCCCCCATCCTCGGGAATATGCAGCGAGGTGAACGCGTAGCGCGCACCCGCCGCGGCGCCACGCTCAATCGTCCGCTCAATATCCTGCAAAGGGCTGGAAAGATAAATTGAAATACCCGTTTTCACGCTTCAACGCTCCTTTAAAAAAGGCCGGCGGAGCAGCTAGCCCCGCCGGCACAACCATAACATCAAGAAATCTGCCGCGCGCCGCGAACCCCGAGCAACACGGCTCGCGATATCAAACTACTCGCCAAAGAACTCGTTGATCTTCTGCTCGTCGACGCCAAAGAACCACGTCAGGACAAAGCCGGCGGCATAGGCAAGCAGCATAGCGGCAACGTAGCCGAGCTGCTGGCCAGGAACGACGATCAGCAGGCCAAACAGACCGGAAACGCCCTGAGAAACCGTGCCGATGTGAAGCAGCGCCGCGAGCGCGCCGCCAAATCCGGCACCCAGGCAGGCCGTCACAAACGGACGAACGAGCGGCAGCGTAACAGCATACATCAGAGGCTCGCCCACACCCAGGATTCCAACGGGAATGGACTCTGCGACGTACTTCTTGAGCTTGGCGTTCTTGGTCTTAAAGTACAGCGCCAAACCGGCACCGACCTGGCCGCCGCCAGCCATCATAAGGATGGGAAGCAGGTAATTGATACCCTTGGTAGCGCCGTCGGGATCGTTGAGCATAGCGTGGATCGGCGTGAGCGCCTGATGCAGGCCGACGGAAACCAGCGGCAAGAAGCCTGCCGACAGGATATAGCCGCCCAGGACGCCCAGCTTCTCGAAGATAAAGGTCAAAACGCTAAAGATGGCAGTCGTCAGCCATGCGCCAACCGGCTGGATGACGAGCATCAGAGCAAAGGCGCCGATGATGAGCACCAGCAGCGGAGACAAGAACGTGTCGAGTGCGTTGGGCATAACCTTGCGAATCTGACGCTCCATCCAGGCAAAAAATGCGCCAGCGATGAGAGCCGCGATCATGCCGCCCGCTGCGGGGTTGTACTGCGCATTGGTGAGCGGCAGCAGAATGGCAGTGGCAGGATCAGCCGCGCCAGGCGCAAGCAGGGGCATGGCACTGTTGGCGATACACATCATGCCGGCGATGCCGCCCAGCGCAGCGGAGCCACCAAACTCACGTGCCGCGTTATAGCCCACCAAGATGGGCAGATAGGCAAACAGGGCCCAGCCCATGGAACGAATGCCCTGGTACCACCACTCGCCTGCAAGCGCGCCTGCCGTCGAGACGTTAATGACGTTGCAGATACCGTTGATGAGGCCAGCCGCAATGATGCCGGGAAGCAGGGCGACGAAGACATTGGAAATCTTCTTGAGGAAGGCCTGAACCGGCTTGGACTCGTACTTGGCCTTCTGCGCGGCCTTGTTTGTGGCCGCAGCGTCAACCACGCTCTCGTCAGCAACGCCTTTCGCAAGGCCGGTGAGCTTGGAGAACTCCTCGAGCACCTTATTCACCTTGCCCGGACCCAGCACGATCTGCATCGTGTCGTCCTCGACCAGGCCCATTACGCCGTCGAGTGCCTTAATGCCCTCCGTATCGACGTTGCCCGTGTCTTTGACGGTCACGCGCAGGCGCGTCATGCACGCCGCGTTTGCGAGCACGTTGTCTTTACCGCCCAAAAGGTCCAGCAGCTTTTGAGCCAGCTCTTTGTTCGTCATAACTCCTCCTTGTATTGGGTATCTCGTCTGGATGTCATATCAGCTCACGCCGCGCACCTATTGGGCATCGGCATTGCTCTTCTCATGGCCACTCACCGCAGCACGGACATGGCCTCGCGCCCGCTCAAGAGCTACCGCGGCCTGCTCGGCATCGCAGTCCAGCAGCACCGAGACAATAGCGGTTTTTACGTGGCCGCCGATGTCTGCAATGGGCTGGGCAGCGCGCCTTCGCTTGCAGCGGGTCGCCTCCATCACGATGTTCTGGCCGCGCACCACCAACTTCTCGTTCGTCTGCTGCACATCGACCATCAGGTTTTGGTATACCTTGCCGATCTTGACCATGGCACCGGTCGAAATCATGTTGAGAATGAGCTTTTGAACCGTTCCCGCCTTGAGCCTCGTTGAGCCGGTCAGCACCTCGGGACCGGGCACGGGCTCAATGGCAAGATCTGCGCTCTCCCCGATCTTCGACCCTTGGTTGCAGGCAATTGCAATGGTCTTGCACCCAGTTGCCTTGGCGTACACAAGGCCGCCCACCACATAGGGAGTACGACCGCTTGCCGCCAGGCCAACGACAAGATCCTTGTCCGAGAGTCCACGCTCTCGCAGGTCGTTCGCGCCAAGCTCCTCGCTGTCTTCGGCACCTTCGACAGCCCTGATAAACGCCGTCTCGCCTCCGGCAATGAGCCCGACAATCAGATCGGGTGACACGCCAAACGTGGGCGGACACTCCGAAGCGTCGAGTACGCCCAGACGACCGCTGGTGCCTGCGCCCATGTAAAAGACGCGCCCGCCGCGCTCGAGTGCCTCAGCAGCCCAGTCGATTGCTGCGGCAACCTGGGGCAAAACTTTCGTGACCGACTGGACGGCACGAAGATCCTCATCGTTCATCGTCGTGATGATTTGCAGCGATGTCATCGTATCGAGGTCCATTGACCTTTGATTACGCTGTTCGGTCGTGAATTTTGTTAAATCGAGCATTTCATTCACCTCATCTTTCCTGTTTCTCGATGTAGTTTTGCTTAATGACATGCGTCGCCCGTTCGTAGTCGCTGGCAACGTAAGCAGCGTACAGGGCATCGACAACCATAAGCTGGGCCATACGCGAAGCCATGGCACCGCTGCGGACCAAGGGTTCACTCGCGGCGACGCCGAGCACGGCATCGGCCATGGTGGCAAGCTTGGATGATCCATCTACTTTGGTAACGGCCACGACGGGACAGTTGTGACGTTGAGCCTCGGCGGTGCAGTCCAGCACCTCTTGCGTCAAGCCCGAGTAGCTAAAGGCGATTGCCATATCGCCCTCATGCATGTTCTTGGCACATAAGAGCTGATCATGCCAGTCGTCGTACAGACGGCACTCTTTGTCGACACGCATGAGCTTTTGCGCCAGGTCATGCGCGACCAAACGAGAAGCACCAATACCGAACAGATTGACCGCGCGTGCCCGCTTAAGACGGGCCGCGCATCGCTCCAAGACGGTGTAATCGAGCGTTCGCGCCGTCGCCTCGATCGTGCGCACGTTGCTTTTCATCACCTTCCCCACGATACGTTCGACGCTGTCATCCATGGAGATGTCCTCGAGGGCTACGTCTTTCTTGTCGCCTAAGAGCGCCAGCTCGGCAATCAGTTCGCGCTGGAACTCCTTGTAGCCCGCAAAACCCAAACGCTTGCAAAAGCGCAAAATGCTCGAGGGCGAGGAGAACGTGACATCGGCAAGACCGCGGACGGACAGCCCGACCACCTCGTGCGGATGAGCGCTTACATATGCGATGACATTGCGTTCCGCCGGGCTCGCGCTGAGCTCACGCTCGCGAAGCCGCAAAAGCAATCCGTTTGCCATCTCAAACACCTCCGTTGAGAAGAATTAAAGACCAACGAACGATTCGTACCGGATACAAACAGCTTTTGCGGTACATTGTGCCGCATCGTGGCGCACAAAGGGCGAGCGTTCTACCGCTCGCCCCTCAAATCCGACCGCTCGGAAATACGCGCGACACAAAATAATTCAACGAGGTTGCATTATCAGAAACGGGTTTGTTACCGGCTAGCGCCTCGCATGGGCGCCGATCGGCCGAGTCGCATGGCGCACCAACGCCGCTGCCAGCAATACCAACAGCATGGCGGTGACATAGCCCGCAGCATCGAATCCTAAATCGATAACGTCGAAATGTCTGCCGGGAACAAAGATCTTATGTACCTGATCGCCAACGGAGCAGGCGGCGCAAAAGAGCAATACAGGCACGCAACGGGAGCATACGCTCCACGGACGCCTGGAAAAGCAAACCACGACCACCGAGGCGAACAATCCGACGAAGAAAAACTCTACGGTATGGGCAACGCGACGGACGTTTGTGCCCACCCACATGCGAATGGAAGCAAGTCGGCCAGACCGGACATTCGAGGCAGCCGAATCGGCGCC
>CAJLAN010000045.1 GCA_905204635.1 uncultured Collinsella sp.
ACGGACGGCCTTGCGCAGATCCCAAGGACCGTCGACCTGGTCGCCCCAGGGATGGGATTCCTTGTTGAGCTCCTGGGTGCAGTGGTGGGAGTCACCGTGGCCGGCAACGCGGCAGAAGCCGAGGCCGGTGGCCAGAACGCGCGGGCCCTTGAAGACGCCCTTGTCGATGCAGTCACGGATCTGGATACCAAAGCGGCCGATCTCGCAGACGGTGGTGAGGCCATGGGTGAGGCAGTCGTAGGCCTGCTTGACGGCGACGGCCTGCTTCTCGAGGAGCGGCTGCATGACCCAATCGGTGTCATCGTCGGTCAGGTTGCCCGAGAAGTGCAGGTGGGTGTCGATCAGGCCGGGAAGGACGGTCTTGCCGGCGGCATCGATAACCTCAACGCCCTCGGGAAGGTCCTGCATAGCGCCGGCGTACTCGATCTTGCCGTTGTCGTCGACGAGAACGAGGGAGTTCTCGACCGGCTCGGCACCGGTACCGTCGATGAGCTTGCCGCCAACGATTGCATACTTAGTGGACATGGTTCCTCCTTATGGATCCATATAGTGGGCGAGGCCGTGTTGGGTTAAGGCCTCACAAAGCTACCCAAGTGGTGCCGGGTTCGGTGCGCGGGAGAGAGGATTCCGCGCACCCGATCCGCCCCGGCTAGGCGTTACTTTTTGCGGGAATTGGTGAAGGCCATGAGGGCCAGGCCAATAGCCAACCAACCGATCACGATGCTCCACTCCACCATGTTGAGGGAGGCGGGAGAGAACGGAATCACGAGCAGGCCGATGATGATGGCGCAGGCAGCGATAGCGAGGCCGATGCCAAACTTGCCGCCGGGCACCTCGTAGGGACGAGGCAGGTCGGGCTCGGTGAAGCGCATGCGCAGGCAGGCGAGGGCGACCATACCGCAGGAGAAGATGAAGGCGAGAGCCGACACGTTGGTCAGAGGGATGAGCATGTTCTTGCCCAGGAACGGACCGATGACGGTGATGACGCCCAGAACGACGCAGGCGAGCTTGGGAGCGCCGGACTTGGGGTCGACCTCGGCGAACTTCTCGGGCAGCTGGCCCTTGCGGCCCATGGCGAGCATGATGCGGCTCGTGGCGCCGTAGAAGGAGTTCATCGGGCCCATGGGTCCAAGCGTGGCGATGACGAGCATGGCCAGGTACAGGAGCATGTTGATACCCTTGAGGCAGGCAAGCGCGGGAACCGGGCTCTTAACAAACTCATGCCAGTCGAGGATGGTGCCGAACGAGTAGATGCAGACCATGTAGAAGCCGCCGGCGGCCAGCAGGGCCAGGGAGATGATCTTGCCGAACTTGTTCCAGTTGAGGCCCTCGGCTGCTTCCTCAGCCTGCTGAGGAATGGTGTCGAAACCGGCGTAGAAGAACGGGGTCAGAACCAGGACCGACACGATGCCGGCGAACAGGCTGGCGCCCTCGGTAGCGGCCTTGCCGCCGCCAGCGCCGGTGACCTGGGAGAACACGGGCATGGCGTTGTCCGGCGAGCCGGTGAACAGCGAGACGCCCATGGCGAGCAGCATGCCGCAGAGCAGGGCCTTGGTCAGGAAGGCCTGGAGCTTGGCGGCCGAACTGGCACCGCGGAAGTTGAGGAAGATGACGTAGGCTGCAAAGCCGAGCGCGATCAGCGTCGGGAACAGGTAAACGTCGGCGCCCAGGATGGTGTAGAGCTTGACGGCGCGCAGCCACTCAAGACCGGGCAGGCTGCCGAACATCTCGGACACGAGGGTCGAGATGGCGATGGCCTCCCACGGGCACAGGATACCGTTGCCCAGGGCCAAAAGCCAACCGGTGATGTAGCTCAGCGTACGGCCAAAGCTACGATCAACATACTCGACGATGCCGCCCGAGATGGGGATAGCAGCCGTGAGCTCGCCGAAAACAGCTCCGACGGGCACGAGGAAGATTGCACCCAAGAGGAATGCGATCATAGCGGGAACGGGACCGCCGCCCACGACCATCCAGTCGCCGACCTGCAGAACCCAACCGGTACCGATGATGGCACCGAAACCGATGGTGAAGAAGTTCCAGAGCGAAAGCGTTTTCTTCATGCCGCCGTTATCCTCGACTGCAACTTCTGCGTTCTTGTCCGCCATTGTTCCCCTCCTTTCCTTTTTGACGCCCCTTGACGTCACCCCTTGCGCGGTCTGTTTTGCCGCGCGCTTTTATTTCGTGGCTTTAAGATACGGCCTTGGCACAGCAGCGCCGCTCGCAGCTCGACCGAAGGCAGAACTGCAAAACGAGCGGCACCGTTTTTGGGACGAACGGCGGGAGACGTCATTCGTCTTGGACGCTTTCATCTTGTCTGCTTTTGAATACCTGTTGCCGTGACGCTTGGCGCGCGGCGCGGCAACGTTCATACCATTTGTCAGGCTTTTGGCGCACATACCCATGTGTCGTGCATCTTTTTATGTAGGATAGACAAGTTACACATGAGGCAAGGTGATTCGAATGGCATACGGATACAATGACGGCGACCAACGGCCACAAAGCGTGCGCCTTGCCGGCCGCACCACGCCAACGCCCAGAAGCACCTCCGACAACGACAACCCGCAGCGCCCCCAAGAGCAGCCCGGGGCTTCTTCGCGGCAGCAAAGCCGTACCGTGCAGCAGTCAGACCGCGTGAGTACGAGCACACGCCAACGTCAGACCGACACATTGCAGCCACGCCGCTACGATCGCCGTAAGACCGACTACTACGTCAAGCGCTCCTTTTCGCGACCTCAACGCGATCGCGGCAATTCCGCCCCTCACCCCGCGTCGCACACCACAAGCCACGCGCTTCCGGCCCGCCGCCTGCGCCTTGCGCTTTGCTCCATCGCCGCCTGCCTCGTCTTTGTGTTTTTGGGATCCTGCATCTCCCACGGATCAGCCGGTCTTGAGCCCACTGCCGAGGACAAGCTGCTTAAAGCTCCCGTCGCGCCCGGTTACTCATTTGCTTTTTCGACCCCGCGTTCGCAGTGGAGCGCCGGAACCATGCCCCACATCTACCAAATTGACCCCGCATGGTCGGAGCTGCCCTATGCCGGCGGCACTATTCGCGAAAACGCTTGCGGTCCCACCTGCCTCACCATGGTCTATATCTTTAAGACCGGCCACACCGATAAGACGCCGGTCGATGTATGCGCACTGGCCGAAGCCGGCAACTACGCCCCCACCGGTGCCACCGAGTGGTCGTTTATGACAGGCGGCGCGTGGCAGCTGGGGCTCAACGGAACACAGCTCTATAACGATCGCGAATCGATTACCCAAGCACTTCGCTCGGGTGCGCCCGTCATCGCCGCAGTGCGCCCCGGTACGTTTACCAACGTAGGCCACTACATCGTGCTCTACGGCATCGACGACGCCAACCAGATTGGCGTCTACGACCCCAACTCGGCCAGCCGCAGCGCCCGCCGCTGGGGCGTCGTAGAGGTCCTCAACGAAGTCGAAGCCATGTGGGCCTACTACTAGTCATTGGGGACAGACTTAAATGAGTGGTCATTGGGGACAGTCTTACGGACGCCGGCCGAGAGCAGACGAAAAGGGCCATCCCGAACTGCTTGGAACTGCCAGCACGGAAAGCGCATCCTGCTTTGGGGCCCAATAGCGGGATGCGCTTTCCGTTAGCGGCCCGTTTGGGAAACTAGGGACCGCTTTTCGACAAAAATCCGGGATGCATTTTCCGATTGAGGGCCTCAAGGGAAACCGCACCCCATGTTGGACGCTCATTCTGGGATGTGCTTTCCGCAGTTGATCGATGCGGCCTTTAAGGACTGTCCCAAGCTGCCGGCAGGAAAGGAACGTCCCCAAGTGCCGGGTTTCCGCAGCCTGCAATGCTCCTCATGAACAGCCGCCTCAATAACAAAAGCCCCCGCGGCCGAAGCGGACCGCGGGGGCAACAGACCTGCAAGAGTTAACTCAAGTCCTCGCCATTTGATGCAATGACCTTTTGGTACCAGCAGAAGCTGTCCTTTCGGTAGCGATCGAACGTGCCTTTGCCCATATCATCGGCATCAACATAAACAAAGCCATAGCGCTTCTTCATCTGCCCCGTCGAGGCCGACACCAAATCGATACAGCCCCACGGCGTGTATCCCATCAGGTCAACACCGTCCTCGACAATTGCATCGCGCAGCGCAAGAATATGCCTTCGCAGGTAATCAATATGATACGCATCGTGGACTTTGCCGTCTTCCAGCGCATCGAGCCCGCCCACACCGTTCTCGGCGATAAAGAGCGGAAGATGGTAACGATCGTGGTAGCCGGCAAGCGTCACGCGCAAACCCAGCGCATCGATCTGCCACTTCCAGGCAGTCTCTTTATCCTTGAGGTACGGATTGCGCAACGTCGGGAACACGTTGCCCTCCGCCTTCTCGGCGATCACCTGATCATCGGCGCACACCAAGCGCGAGCAATAGTACGAGAACGAGATGAAGTCGACCGTATGCTCTGCCAGATACTCCGTATCGCCCGGCTCAAAGGGCACGTGAACACCCTCTTTCTCGAGTGCACGCAGCTTCCAAGCAGGATAGGCGCCCGCAGCCATCACGTCTGTGTAGAAGTAGCGGCCGCGGTCCTCCTCATACGCAAGCCATACGTCCTCGGGCGCACAACGGTACGGATAGGTCGCACCGGCAGCGACCATGCAACCCACCTTGTTTGCGGGATCGATCTTGTGCAGAATCTCGACAGCGCGAGCGCTCGCCATAAACATATGGTGCGAGAACGCCGCGGTCACGGCTGCACGGTCACGCTCATCCTCGAGCGTGACACCCGCGTTGAGATAGGACAGCGCCACGCTGTTGATCTCGTTGAACGTAAGCCAATAACGCACGAGGCCCTGGTACGCGCGTCCGACGGTCTCGACGTAGTGCGCATACCGCTCGATCATCTCTCGGCTTTGCCAGCCACCATAGCGCTCGACCAGAGCCAACGGATAGTCGTAGTGCGACAGCGTCACAAGCGGCTCGATTCCATGCTCGCGCAGCGCCTCGAATACCTGACGGTAAAACTCCAAGCCCTCGCCGTTGGGCTCGGTCTCCATCCCTGTGGGAAAAATACGGCTCCAGCAAATTGAAAGACGCAGGCACTTAAAGCCCATCTCGGCAAAGAGCTCGACATCCTCGTGCCAATGATGGAAGAAGTCGTTGCCCCAGCGGCATGGATACAGCCTGTCCGGATCGTCCACGGGCTTTTGCCTGCCAAACATTACATCCCAGCGGTCGGAACCCTGTGGGATCAGGTCGGAGTGCGACATGCCGCGGCCGCCCTCGTTCCAGCCCCCTTCGGCCTGGTTGGCGGCGAGGGCACCACCCCACAAAAAGCCCTCGGGCATACCGGCGGCAGACGTTCTGTCAAAGTAACTCATGCTACTCAGCATCCTCGGCAGAAGCTGCCGCGGCGTTCTCCTGCTCCTGAGCCAGGAGCTGGTTATCGTACACCTTAAAGAACGGGTACCAGACCACAGCCATGACCACGATCAAAACGATCGTAAACACCCAGATGCGCGGGTCGAGGCACTGGACAAAGCCCTGAACGAAGATGGGGAACGTGCCGCTCACCAAGATGTAGAAGTTAGAGACAAGACCCAGTGAGACCGCACCCCAATACAGCAGGGCCGAGATCATGCCGCCTAGCACAAACGGAATCATGAGGATCGGGTTGAAGATGATGGGCGCGCCGAAGATCGCGGGCTCGGAGATACGGAAGAAGCTCGGCACGATCGATGCCCTGCCAAATGCCTTGAGCTGCTGCGACTTTGCCCTAAACGCGCAGAGCGCCACAAAAGAGAACGTATTACCCGTGCCGCCGATGAGGTTGATGGCCAACGACATGAGCGCCGGGTGGAACTCAAGCGGCTGCCCGGCAGCATAGAGCGAGGCGTTGGCGGCAAAGGCGGCAAGCGTGACCGGGGCGGTGATGGGCATTACGATCATGTTGCCGTGGACGCCAAAGCACCAAAACAGCAGCGTCATGAAGCAGATAAGCAGTGCGCCGGGCACAGAGTCAACTGCGACGGAAAGCGGGGCAGCGAGCAGCTTCTCGATAACCGAGGGGATGGACAGCGCGGGATCGATCATCTGGATCAGCAGGTTGCCGCCAAAGAAGATGAGGATGTTGGCGAGCATAGGTACGATGGCGCCAAAGGTTTCGGACAAAAACGGCGGCACGCCATCGGGCATCTTGATGGTGATGCCCTTGGTCTGGCAGAAGCGCGTGACCTCGACGGAGACCAAGGCAACGATGATGGCGGTAAACAGGCCCTGCGCACCCAGATAGGTGCAGGGGACCGCCTGGAGCACGGACTCGTCAGCAAGCTGGTAGTAGGACGACGGCGCCGCGGCGATCAGGAACATCACCAGCGAGGTCATGCCGGCGTTAAGCTTGGGCATCTTGTAGGTGCCCGCCAGGTTATAGGCGATTGCGAACGTCACGATCACCGACAGTATGCCCATCGTCATGTTGAAGGGAATGAGCAGCGTGAGCTTATTGGCCGTGGCAAAATCGAGCCAAGGGCCAAAGACGGACCAGAACCCGCCCTGCGCCACCAGGTCGGCCGTGACCGGCGGGTTGGCGAGGATCATAAAGACGGCAGATACCAAGATGAAGCTGATCGCGCTCATAAAGCCCTTTTGCATGGAGGCAAAGTGGCGCTCGGTGCCGCAGAAATTGGCGATAGGGGTCAGTTTTTCCTGAAGCAGGGTCATGAACTTCTCCATGGTTGCCTCCTAACCCAACAGCGACTGGGCGAGTGCCAGCACGTTGGCGGCGTTGCCCATGCCGTAGTCCTGTGCGGGGATGACCGCGGTCGGCTTACCGCTCCCCTGCTTGACGGTGTTGAGCTGGTAGGACACCTGCGGCCCCAAGAGCAGCACGTCATAATTGGCGCACGTCTCCTGATACTCGCCGATACCCACCGCATCGATATCGAGCTCGATGCCGTTTTGCTCCGCATATTTCTCGAGTTTCTTCATCAGAATGCTTGTAGACAGACCAGCTGCGCAAACAAGAAGGATCTTCATAAGGGATTCCCTTCGCATTGATTGGTTGGATAGTCACCGCACGCCGCTAGGCGTTCTTGGTTGCAGTGCGCTCATACAGGCAGATCAGCTCCTGCACGAGCTCCTGAGCAAGCATGGAGCACATGAGGTGGTCCTGAGCATGGACCAGCAACACATCCACCGACAGATGCTCGCCCGCTGCCTCAGTCGAAAGCAGCTGCGTTTGGATGTGGTGAGCCTTGATTCCCGCATCCTTTGACTGCTTCATGAGTTTGGCGGCAGCGTCAAAATCCCCCGCCTTTGCCTTTTCAAGGGCTTCGAAGGCAAGGCTGCGCGCCTCTCCCGCTGCAGCGACCAGCTGAAACGAAACCATCTCGGTTCCCTGATCGTCCATAACGGTCTCCTCTCCCGTGATGTTTGGTTTGTACTTGAATATTCGAAACGCCTATCTCCCACCCGCAATCCTCGAGGTTTATTGCAGGCAGGCAGGGTTTTCGACAAAAGAAGCCTTAAGCCGTATGCGCTTGCACAAGCGCCATCAGCTCATGCCAGGACCGGCGCTCGCGTAAGCGCTCGACCCCCTGGCGGTCCATAAAGATCTCAGCGAGCAGCGAGCTCAAGATCCGCGCCTCATCGCCGCCCGACCGGGCAAACGACACCATAAAGACGATATCGACCTCATGGCCGTATTCGTCCCAAAGAATGGGATGCTCGAGCAGGCCCACGGTAACAAAGGCCTCGGCGCTCAAAGGATGCATCCCATGGGGCATGGCCACCCCATTGCCAAACGAGGTGGCACTCGCGCTCTCGCGCTCGGCAACCTCTTGGGCAAACTGGGCATCGACACGGCCGCTCTCGACGGCGCGCTCGGAGAGATATCGGAGAACGGCCTGCTTCGATGACGCCTCAACGCGATTGAAGAACAGGGCACGGCTAAAGAAAGCGCTCAGGGAGTCCGATTGCGCAGCGTCATCACTCAGCACCTTGCGGATAGCGTTGACATCGCTCGTCTCCAAGAAGAAATCGGCCTCGCGGACGGGCACGGGCAACTTGACGTTGAGCGGCACCGTTGTGAACACGTAGTCGATGTGCGAAAAGTCGAGCGTTCCCACGCGGGCGACGTCGCATGTCTCAATCGACTCGATATACATACCAAACTGCTTGCGGTACTGGTGCTCGAGCATACGGGCGCTTCCCGCTCCCGAGGCGCACACGATCAGGATGCGTTTGCGACGCGGCTGGTCGGCTTGCTGCTCGAGGGCCAGGGCAAATGCCATGGCGATGTAGCCGAGCTCCTCATCAGAGGGCTGGCTGCCAAAATGACGCTCGAGTACCTGCGAGGTGCCGGCCGCCATCGAATAGGCCAACGGAAACCTCGTCTTGATATCGGGCAGCATGGGGTTATCCATATGCATGTGATATTCAAGGCGATAGCCCAGAGGGCCAATATGCCGAGCAAGGTTCATGCGAAGTTCAAGATCGCTGCTAAAGTCAAACCTAAACTCATCGTTGACCGCACATACCATCTCGGAAGCGATCTCCCACATCTCGTCCGAGATAACGGCCGAGCCCTTCTCGGGCACGCCCGTGCCCCTGCCGAGCAAATGGATTGCGATAAAGGCAACCTCTTCTCGGGGCATGCTCACGCCCAGGGCATCCTTGATGTTTGCGGCAATCTGGAAAGCCGCAGCGTATTCGCGCGTTCCCTCCAGCTTTAAAACGTCCGATTCTGCAGCCGGGACATAGCAGCCCTGCTCGATGCGGCCAAGAGCGATGTAAAGATGCATGATGAGATTGCGGGATGCCAGCGAGCTCACCGTGACGGGCGAGGCAGTCAGGGCATCGTCCACACATGCGGTGATGGCCCGCAGGCGCTCGGCGAGCTCTGCATCGTCGGTGGAGGGCACCACGGGCCTCACCAGCGAGGCCAGACACAGACGCCGTTGCGACTCCCCACCCGCAACGCGGATTCCGTAGCGAGGGCGCTTTTCGAGCGTCAAGTCAAATTGGGCGAGTTTCTGCTCTACCAGACGCATGTCATTGGACAGAGTTCGCGCCGAAACGTAGAGTAAATCCGCATACTCCTCAATCGTCACCCACTGGGACCGCATGAGAAGGTCGTTAAGAAGGAAGGACACACGGCCGTCGCGCGTATCAGGAATGCCCGGATGGGCCAGAGCCGCACCGTCTAGCAAGCGAGCAAGCTCATCTGCATGTGCAACATCGATACGATATTGCCCTTTGCTGCCAACGATGCGTGCAACCCCCGCAAGCTTGTCGTTTGCGCGATGGATATAGTTTCTCACGGCGCGCTCGCTTACCTCGAGACGCTTGGCAAGCACCGCGACAGCGACAGGCTGAGCGTCCTCGATCATATTTACAAGCTGCTTGACGCGAGCATCCATGTCCTCCTCCTTTCCCTGCGTCTAGTCTAACGCGGTAAAGAATGACACTCCACGTCGCGCTCGTTCCGCCAACGCGGAACAGGTTGCGGGGAGTCCAGCTGAACTTATAGGGAGCACGGAGAGAGGGCCCGAAAGCAATGCGTCGGTGTGAGATGCGCTTTCCGCAGTCATTGGGGACAGACTTAAATGAGTAGTCATTGAGGACGTTCTTGTTTGACTAGTCGTTTAAGAACGTCCATTACAGTCGAAATTGTCAGCCCGGGACCGTCTCGGGCTACGATTGAGGCGCGCCCAGAACGGGCCGCCGACCGGGCGCCCGCGCACGGCCGAACGTCCCTGCCCCCGAGAGGGCCCGTTGGGTGCTGCCGGCGCGGGACGCGCCGCCCCCGACGGCTGATAGGAAAGTGCCGGGCAGGCGCCGCGGCTGGTAATGTGAGTGGCGAGGGG
>CAJLAN010000046.1 GCA_905204635.1 uncultured Collinsella sp.
TCTATGTGCTGGACGAGCCCTCGATCGGCTTGCATCCTGCCAATGTTGACGGCCTGGTAGGCGTGATGCGCGATCTGGTGGATGACGGCAACACCGTGGTTGTTGTTGACCACGATACACGTGTGCTGGCGGAGGCTGATTATCTGGTCGAGATGGGGCCCGTTGCCGGAGCGGGCGGCGGCAGTGTAATCGCTGCGGGCACGGTGGACGAGGTCGAACAATCGCAGGGCAGCCGTATCGCGCCGTTTTTGCGCGCCGAGCCCAAGCGCTTGCGTCCGCAGGTGACTGACGACGAGATGTTCGACCAGGGCCATATCCGCATGGCGACCGATACCATCCATACCGTCAAGCCACTCGAAGTCGATATCCCGCGCGGCCGTCTCGTCGCGGTGACGGGCGTTTCGGGTTCGGGCAAGACGACGTTGGTGCTCGAGACGCTCATCCCGGCGCTTAAGGCGCAGGCAGCTGGCGAGCGCTTGCCACGCCACGTGCGCTGGATCGATGCCGAGGGCATTGCGCGTGCCAACCTGATTGACGCCACGCCCATCGGTGCCAACGTGCGCTCGACGGTGGCAACCTATGCCGACATCCATGATGAGCTGCGCCGTGCCTTCGCCCGTACGCCCGAGGCCAGGGCAGCCGGCTACAAGGCAGGTGCCTTTAGCTACAACACTGGCGCCTTGCGCTGTCCTACGTGCGACGGCACGGGCTCGATATCGCTCGACGTGCAGTTTTTGCCTGACGTCGAGATCGTCTGCCCGGCATGTCGCGGCTCACGTTATGCAGACGCGGCTTCGCATATCCATCGCGAGGGCAAGGACGGGAGTCTGCTTACGTTGCCGCAGCTCATGGACATGAGTGTGGACGAGGCCATCGACGCCACACTGGGGCTCAAGAAGGTTCAGACGCGCTTACAGACCTTGCACGACCTGGGCCTGGGTTATCTCACGCTTGGCGAGCCCACACCGGCGCTTTCGGGCGGTGAGGCACAGCGCCTTAAGCTCGCGAGCGAGATGGGTCGTGTGCAGGATGATGCCGTATTTGTGTTCGACGAGCCCACGATCGGCCTACATCCGCTCGATGTTCAGGTGCTGTTGAATGTGTTTGACGGTCTCGTTGCCAAGGGCGCCACGGTTATCGTGATCGAACACGATCTCGACCTTATCCGTAACGCCGATTACGTGATCGACATGGGTCCGGGCGGTGGTGACGCGGGCGGGCAAATCGTCTGCACCGGCACGCCGGGCGACATCGCAGCTTGCTCCGCAAGCATCACCGGCCGCTACCTATAGACAATGAGGCAAAGGGACTGTCCCTTTGCCTCATTGATGCCTATTTCACGCATTGAGCCGCGAGATAGTCGCGGAAGAATGGCAATTCAAATGCGACGAGCCCTCGTCCTCGTTCCCCGATGATGCCGGCATCTATCATGCGGCGTCGGTAACGGGAGACCTGCTGCGGCGAACGCTTAAGGCGCTCGACAAGGTCAGCAGTGGTGGACTCTTCCTCGTCATCGAGCATGGCGATGAGGAATCGCTTGTCCTCTGCAGTGAGTTCCCGATAGGTTGTCGCGAGGATTCGGTCGTCCATCTCGTCGCGCGCGATTTTGATTCCCAGGTCAAAGTCGCGTGACGAGATTTCCTTCGAATCGCTTGTGAGATCCCAGGCACGGTAGCCTACGAGTTGCAATAGGAAGGGAAAACCAGAGATCGAGCGAACGGCTCTATCGATTCCCTCAGCATCTGCCAGGCGTTCGTTTTCTTGAATTGTGCGAATCAAGGCCTCGCGCACGTCATAGTCGGCAATGCGACCCAGATGATATTGTTGGGCGCGGCGAAGGAACGAGACCGTCTTGTGGTTCAGCAACGTCGAGACGTTGTTGGGAAGTCCCGCCATGAGCAGGGCGACGCGTTTCCCATCGGTCACAAAGTGCTGATACGTCGCTGCGAGCTGAATCATCTCGTCGAGTGTCGGGTCCACCTCGTCAACCGTGACGAGCAGACCGGTGCCCGCCTCGTTGAGTTGGTCGATGATGTCGCTCATGCGATAACGCCAGGTTGAGGCATCGTGAACGCGATTGACCTCGATGCTGCCGAGCGGTGCAATTCCGAGACCGGTGACTTCGAAGTTGTTAGACGGGTCGATGAGGTGGCCGGCAGCACGTTTCGCCCCGAACTCGATTTCCTCAAGCATTCCCGGGAGCGCGGTCGTCTTTACGGCTATCCAGCCGTGGGATTCCGCCCTTGTCGCAAGCGATGACATGAGAGCAGTTTTACCGGTTCCACGCGCTCCTGAGAAGATCGAGGTCAATTCTGGGCGCCTGCGCTGGCTCAAGAAGGCACGGTCCAAATCACGAATAATCTGCTGCCTTCCGGCAAGATGCGCGGGAACCTCGCCAAAGCTAGGGGTGAACGGGTTTTTCGAGATATTTCACAGTGCCCTTCCTTTAGCGTCTCGGGTTAACTTCATTTTATTCTAGTTAATTTCAGTTAAAAGCGATTAATTACGTTTAACTATATGGCGCTTGAATGTGACAAAGGGGCAGTCCCTTTATCACATTCCCGGAAAGTCTGTCTGGCGCAGGGCTTCGTAGAGGACGATGGCGGCGCTGTTGGAGAGGTTGAGGGCGCTGATGCGGTAGTCGTCCGGATTGACGAAGTTGCCGCAGATATCCTGCCGAAGGATGGCTTCGTGGTCGTCCTCGGCATGCCCCAGCGATTCTTCGTGAGCTTCCCAAGCCTCGGCGTTATCGAGTGAGTCACAATCGCGCAGCATTGGGATGCGCTCGCAGCGCTCGGGCGCCGCGGCAAGCAGTGGCTCGGGAATACCCGAGCTCTCGCTGCCAAAGACCAAGTAGTCGCCATCGCGGTAGGTACTCTGAGCATAGGTGCGACGAGCCTTTTTAGTCAGCAGGTGCAGGCGCTCATCGGCGGGGGAGAGGCCGTTGCGCGCAAGGAAATCCTCCCAGCCGGCATAGGTCGTCACGTCCAAGTTTTGCCAGTAGCCCAGTCCGGCGCGACGTACCGTCTTGTCGTCGAGCGAAAAGCCCAGTGGCTCCACCAGATGCAGGCGGGCGCCGGTGACCACGCAGGTACGGCCGATATTGCCCGTATTGGCCGGAATCTCGGGCGCATACAGCACGATATTGAACATGAATCTCCTTGGCTCAGAACGAAAAACCACCACGAAGGGCAGTGCACCTTCGTGGTGGTTTGGCGGTTACGTAGGCGGAAAAATGCCCGCTTGGATAAACCTAGGCGCGGTGCCAGTCGGTCAGGCAGGCATCGAGGGAGGCGATGAGCGCATCCTTGTCCATGTGACGGCCGATGATGCACAGGCTCGTCATGCGGTCGCCCGTCTCGTCGTCCCAAATTTGCATGATCTCGGGGTTCTCGTCGATGATCTTCTGCTTCTCGCCCTCGGGCGCGGAGTCAACGAACAGACCGTTCTCCATCAGGCGCATCTGGTGGCCGGCCTGCTCAAACATGTAGCACATGTCCGGATCGCCGGTCTGCCACAGCGGACCCTTGACACGGATGACCTCGTCGGGCCACTCCTGCTCAACAAAATTGGTGAACTTCTGCAGGTCAAACGGCTTGCGGCGCGAGTACACAAAGGTCTCGATGTCGTATTCGAGCACCTCGGGGTCGTCGTGCTCCTCGGGATGCTCCATGGCCTCGATCCAGGCGGCGGAGTTGTAGGCGCGCATAAAGTCGAAGCGGTCGGTATCGAGCAGCTCTTCCATGGGGACCTCGCCGTTTTGAGCCTCGACGATCACGGCGTCCTTCTGCAGGCTGCGCACGATGGCCTTGAGCTCGGCGATCTGCTCAGGGCTCACGGTATCGGTCTTGTTGAGAATCAGCGTGGAGCAGAACTCGATCTGCTGGATGAGCAGGCTCTCGATGTCGTCCTCGTCGATATCCTCGGCCAGCAGGTCGCGGCCGCCGTTGAACTCGTCGTACATGCGGGCGCAGTCGACCACGGCCACGATGTTGTCGAGCGCGAGTTTGGGCTCGCCGCCCACCTTGGCCTCGTCGCAGAAACTCGAGATGGTGTAGGCGATGGGGATGGGCTCGCAAATGCCCGAGGCCTCGATGATGATGTAGTCGAAGTTGCCCGAATCGGCGATGCCCTGCAGCTGGTTGGCCAGGTCGTCCGAAAGCGTGCAGCAGATGCAGCCGTTGGTGAGCGGGATGAGGTCATCGGTCTCGGAAAGGCCGCCGTCGGCGATAAGGCTGGCGTCGACGTTGATCTCGCCGATATCGTTGACGATCACGGCGGCGCGGATGCCGCCGTCGTTAGCGAGGATGTGGTTGAGCAGCGTGGTCTTGCCGGCACCGAGGTATCCGGTAAGCATGATGATCTTCACGGGTTTGTTGGGCATGTGCCCTCCTTTGTTAGACATGGCTTACAGTTGAATCTTATGCCAAACGCCTGCTCTTATACCCACGCGCCGGCAAATAACACAAGCTACTCCCAGGCTCCCCATACATCGGGGCAATAACCGACGGTGGCCTTTTTGCCGTTGCGCACGATGGGCTCGGCTAGAACCTGCTGATTCTCGAGCAGCTTGTCGAAGCGCTGACTGGGGGTGAGATGCTGAATGAGCGCGCGCGTCTCCTCGTCCTTGGCTTTGGGGTTGAGCAGCTTGTCGATGCCGCCGACCGCCTGCATCACGCTCGTGAGCTCGCCCTTGCTCATCTCCTTTTCCTTAAGGTCGATAAACTGCACCTTAATGCGGCGCTCCTTAAAATAGCGTTGGGCCTTCTTGGTATCAAAGGACTTTTTGGTGCCAAAAATTTGCACGTTCATGTATTTGTTCCGCCGTTCTACCTGATGAAGTTGGTCGTTGCGCGATCTGCCTCGGGCGCGTTGATGCCGGCGGCCTGTCCTGCCTCGATACAGCGAAGGAGCCAGGCCATGTTTTTGCCGATGTTGCGCATGGTGGCAAGGCCCTCGGCGTCCCCATTGGCGTCGCCGGGCACGCGACCAAACACGTTGTTCCAGTACGTGGAAGCAACCACGGGCATCTGATTGATGGTGAAGTACTTATTGAGCACGTCGAAGGTGGTCGACGTGCCGCCGCGACGGGCAACGGCGACGGCAGCGCCCGGCTTGTGTGCAAAGGCTTTGCTGCCGGCATAGAATGCGCGATCGAGGGCCGAAAGGATGCGTCCGCTGGGGTGCGCATAGTAGACGGGCGAGCCAAAGACAAAGCCATCTGCCTGCTCGGCGGCAGCGATCAGCTCGTTCACCACGTCATCGTCAAAGGTGCAGCGGCAATCGAGCTTGCCGCACTGACCACAGCCAATGCAGTCGCGAATGGGCTTGGTGCCCAGCTGAAACACCTCGGTATCAATGCCTTCGGCATTGAGTTGCTCGGCGACCTCGGCGAGTGCGCGGGCGGTGTTGCCGTTTGCCTTGGGGCTGCCATTGACCAAAAGAACCTTCATCACAAACTCCCTCTGCTGTCGGTGACTTCTGCAGAGGATTATCGCACGATGGGGGAGGCGGTGTGGGCGCGGTGCTAATCCAGTTTGGTACCTGGCACCTGCACGGCTTTCCCGAGCAACGCTTTGAGCTCGTTCAAAATCGAAACGGGCTGACGGTCGACGCCGTCCAGATGGAGCGTGGCCACGCGAATGGGCGGCTGATATTCAAATGGGCCAAAGAGCACGGGCGAACCCAGGAACCGCTCGATTTCCTCTGCAATCGCATCGGTTTCTTCGGGATCAAAGTCGTCGAAAAGCGCCACGAACATCGGCCCCGTCGAGCGGAACATACGACCCTTACCGCGCGAGCATTCCACCAGACAGGCGGCACATTCTGCCAAAACACGGTCGCCCGCATCAAAGCCAAAACGGGCATTGACCTGAGCGATATCGTCGATTTTAATGGCGATCAACCCCGCCTTGCGCGCCACGCGACGCATTTCGCCAATGGCGTTGACCAGGGCGTGAATATCGCCCAAGCCGGTCACGGAATCGGTCGTATCTGCCAAGCTTCGGTTGATGATAATGCCCACATACATGCCGGGCTCGGTATCGGTGCCGTCCAAGCGGTAGCCCGTGCAGTCGCAAAGCACGTATTTTCCGGTGGCATCCATTACGCGATACTGCATGTAGTGGAAGTGCCACGTGCCGTTTATCACCATGTCGAGCTCGGCACGTACGTTGTCGCGGTCCTCGGGATGAACGCGGGCGAGCCACATGTCGAGTGAGTTAAAAGGGTGCTGGGAGGGCAGGTCAAAATCGCGCACGGCGTTAACCGACCATTGCGATTCTCCCGTATCGAGATTGAGGATAAACGGATAGCGCGTCTCGGAGCTCATGGAGATCGCTTGGAACACCCGGTCATTGCAGGGAAGCTGATCGACGATTGGGCGTTGCGGCGCGTCATCGTCTTTCGGTTGCTGCACACGATGCATAAGCTTATAGCGATACATCTTGCGATCGGCATCCATCGTCATCTGGCGACGCGTGTCGCCAGCAAGTGGATCGACGCGCGAGCAGCCAAAGCTAAAGCTGCCGATCATGGGCGCCTTGCCACCTGAGCTCGCCTCGATCAGCCTGGTACGTACCTGCTCCAAGCGCTGCTCGAGTTCAATCTCGTTTGCGGAGAGCGAGATGAGCACAAACTCGTCTCCACCGATACGGAACAGCATCTCATCGTGCTCCATGGTTTCGGAGAGCGTGCGGCAGATGCCCAGAATATAGCGATTGCCTTCGGCGTGGCCAAACCTATCATTGCAATGCTTGAGATGGTCGATGTCAATATAGGCGCAGGTGAAGGGATCGCCTTTGCGCCAGAGTTGCTCGACGTGACGGTCGAATCCGTTGCGGTTGCCCAAGTTGGTGAGCGGATCGATATAGGCGTTGCGCTCAAGCAGCTGGCGCTCTTGTTGCAGGATGGCATGCGTCTTTTGCAGTTGCTCACCAACGGCGCGTAGCTCAGCAGGCAGCGCGGCAACATCGAGTTCAGCGGTCGAGACGCCGTTCGCAAGTCGCTGAAGATAGGTAATAATCGATTGCTCGCCCAGGCGATATGACTCGTTCATGATGGATAACCTCCTTGGGCGGAACAACGGTTTGTATCATATCCCCAATTCGGTTTGAATTGGGGATATAAGTTAGCTAATGGAGACAAATGCCCCCTTCGACGGTGGCGTTTTGCGCGCGAGCGCATCAGTTGTTATTGCCACCATCGAGCAATGTCTCAAAATCCTTCGCCGGCATGGGGCGGTAGTAGAGGAAGCCCTGCGCGTAGCGGGCGTCCATTTGTCGTAGCATGTTCGCCTGCTCATTTGTCTCGACGCCTTCGACCACGACGGGCAGATGGAGCGACTGCGCCATTTCGAGCATCGATGAAATGATTTGCGTGCTGCGGCCATGATCGCCGTCGACGGGCGCAATCTGCCAAATGTGCTTGTCGAGCGTCACCATAAAGCCGCTTTCCTCGAGTGCGGGGATATGGGTGCACATGCTGTGGACGGCTATTATTCGACAGGCGGTAGCGCGACGATGCGATGTTCGATGAAAATGCGACTGAGACGATATATGTTGACGGGTATACTTGTCCCGGTTTAAAACGCAGGAACGGAGATGGTCGCATGGCACAGCCGGATACGACGCACACGGTGGGGCTTGCGCTCGAGGGAGGCGGCTACCGCGGTATGTATACGGCGGGCGTGCTCGACGTTTGGATGGAGCACGGTTTGACCTGCGACCATATGGTGGGTGTCTCGGCGGGCGCGGCGTTTGGCTACAACTTTAAATCGCGCCAGATCGGCCGCGCCATTCGCTACAACAAGGCCTATTGTGCCGATAAGCGCTATGCGGGTGTGACCAGCTGGTTGCGAACCGGTGACATGTTCAATGCCGATTTTGCCTATCACGAGGTGCCTATCGAGCGCGATCCCATCGACTTGGAGGCGTATCGCGCCTGCCCCATGCGATTTACGTGCGTGTGTACCGATATCGAGACGGGCAAGGCCGTCTACCACGACCTGCCCTATGGCGACGAGAGGGATATCGAGTGGATCCGGGCATCGTCGGCGATTCCTGTGGCGACGCGTCCTGTTGCCATTGAGGGCCGTAAGTACCTGGATGGCGGCGTGGCTGATTCCATTCCCAGCGCTTGGTTGTTTGCGCAGGGGTATGACCGCAATATCGTGGTGCTCACACAGCCGGCGGGCTTTGTGAAGCAGCCCAACAGTGTGATGCCCATGCTGCGGCGCGTGTTCCGTCACTACCCGGAGTTTGTCGCAGCGCTTGAGCATCGGCATGAGGTCTACAACGCCACGCTCGATGACCTGGCGCGTCGCGAGGCTGCCGGCGAAATCTTTGTGGTACGGCCGAGCGAATCGGTGAAGGTGCCGTCGCTGTGCCGCGAACCGGATGAGCTCGAGCGCATCTACCAGGTCGGCCACCACGATGCGGAGGCGACTTTGCCGGCGTTGGAAGCGTATCTGGCGGGGTAGGGCAAACTGCCGTGGACTCGGCGGAAAGCGCATCCCGGAATGGAGGTCCAAACTGGGATGCGCTTTCCATTGCTGAAGATATGAGGCTGCGGATCAGCTGCTCGGCTTATGTCTATGCCTGCTGCCAGGTGTCGACAAGCTCCTTGGCCGCGGCGCAGGGGTCGTCGGCACTGCAGACGGCGCTCACCACAAAGAAGCCGTCGACGCCGGTGGTCTTAAGCTGTGGCAGGTCGGCCGTCTTGACGCCGCCGCCCACCACGATGGGCACGGGGCTTGCCGCGTGGAGTGCGGCCAGATCCTCAAAACTTTTGGTGATGATGGAGCCATCGGCTGCGCGTCCGCAGTCGCGCTTGGTCTCGGTCTCGTGGAGCGGGCCGATGCCCAGGTAGTCGACCAGGCTCATGTCGGCGGTCTTGACGTACTCGAGCATCTCCTCGCAGCGGGCCGAAAGACCCACGATGGCATCGGGGCCCAAAAGTTTGCGGCAGACCTCGACGGGAATATCGCTCTGGCCCACGTGTACGCCGTCGACAGCAATACCCTGCTCGCGCGCGGCGAGTACGCAGTCCAGGCGGTCGTCGATCAGCAAGGCGACCTGACCGGTCTTGCCGGCCTGTGCGATTGCCTGCGCGGCGTCTCCGGTCAGTGCGATGATCTCGCGGGCGCTTGCCACCTTGGAGCGCACCTGGATGCAGGTAAAGCCTGCGTCGAGCGCCTGGGCCACCACATCGCCCACGGGACGCCCCAGCGTGTTTTCGGGGCCGAGCACCAGATAGGCCGAGATATCAAGGTTGTCGCGGATACTCATCGTGTTTCCTCCTGCTTTTTGATCTGAGCTTCCATGCGCTCGAGCTTGCCGGTCATGGTGTCGGTAAATCCGGGTCGAATATCGGCTTTGAGCACGACTTCGGTGCGGATGCCCTTGCTCGCCAACACAAAGGTTGCGTCGCGCACGACCTGCATGACCTCGTCCCAGTCGCCCTCGATCTCGGTGAACATCGAGGTGGTGCGGTTGGGAAGGCCGCTCTCGCGAATGACGCGCACGACCTCGGCGACCTCGGCGGACAGCTCATCGCCGGTGCCGCACGGGGCGATGGCCACGGCGACGAGCGTATCCATGCCGGCATTGGTTGCGGGCTCGGACATGGCCTATGCCTCCTCGAGGTCGAGCTGGTTGTTGGCGATGTCCTGGGCGGTTGCGCGGTAGAGCTCGTCGATAAAGGCGACCTTAAAGCTTGCCGGGGCGTCGGCGACAGCGGCGGCACGCGAGCCGGCAACGTT
>CAJLAN010000047.1 GCA_905204635.1 uncultured Collinsella sp.
GCCCGCCATTAGCATGTTGGGAGGCTGTCTGCCACGATTCGCGCCGTCCCAAAAAGACTGGTTTGTGGTGCGATGTGGCTTGTGGGGCGGGCGGGGGTCGGTCCGTGGTAGACTATCGAACAACGTTTATTAATCGCGCGGTATCGTTGCCGCGAGAAGGGGTTGCGCCATGCAGGAGCTTGAGGATCGTATTCGCCATGACGGCATCGTAAAGCCCGGTAACGTCCTTAAGGTTGATGCCTTCCTCAACCACCAGTGCGACGTTGAACTGTTCGACCACATGGGCGCCGAATGGGCCCGTCTGTTCGAGGGTGTCGAGATCAACAAGATCCTGACGATTGAGGCTTCGGGTATTGGTATGGCCTGCATCGCAGCTCAGCATTTTGGCGGCGTGCCGGTGGTCTTTGCAAAGAAGGCCCAGTCCATCAACCTCGATGGCGAGCAGTATGCCACGACCATCTACTCCTTCACCAAGCAGAAGGAGTACCCGGTCATTGTCGGCAAGCGCTTTCTGTCCGAGGGCGATAAGGTCCTGATTATCGACGACTTCCTGGCCAACGGCTGCGCGCTTGAGGGCCTTATTAAGATCTGCGAGGCTGCGGGCGCCGAAGTTGCCGGCATTGGCATCGCCGTTGAGAAGGGCTTCCAGGGCGGCGGCGATAAGCTCCGTAAGCGCGGCTTCCGCGTTGAGAGCTTGGCCCGTATCGCCGATATGGACTGCGAGAACGGCGAGATCACCTTCGCCTAAGCGCGCAACACAAGCGATTGGTATGCGATGTGACAAAGGGACTGTCCCTTTGTCACATTTTTTGTATGAGGGGAGGTACTGATATGGATGAGAACAAGATGGAATGGCGCGAGTATGCGCGCTATGCCGAGATGTCGGTCGAGGAGTTGGCGCGCGATTGCGAGGTGCAGGTGTTTCGCGCGACGGGTCCGGGCGGACAGGGCGTGAACACGACGGACTCGGCGGTACGCATGAAACATATCCCTTCGGGGATTGTCGTGACGGCGCGTGAGAGCCGCAGCCAGTTTCAGAATCGCGCGAGCTGTCTGCGTAAGCTGCGCGCTGAGCTTGAGCGTCGCGGGCGTCCACCGCGCCGACGCGTAAAGACCAAGGTGCCTCAACGCTCTCGCCAGCGCAGGCTCAACGACAAACGCTTCAACGCCATTAAAAAGGCCAACCGACGCAAACCGGGCAGCGACGAATAGCCTCCTCGTAAGTTGCGGTGAAATAGGGACTGTTTTGCGGCTTTTGCTGCATAAACAGTCCCTATTTCACCGCAACTTAGGTGGGGTTAGCGGGTGGGGTGCCAGACCTCGAGGGCGCCGGCGAGGATGTCGACCTCGATGCGCGAGGCGACAACGGGCTCGCCGTCGGCCTGAATGGGGTAGTCGGGCTCCTCAAAGGTAAGCGCGGCATGGCGGCAGCGGCGCATACGAACCGGCGGCAACTTGGTATGGTGACCGTCCTTGGCCGAAAGAAACATAGGCAGGGCAACCGCGCGAGGGACAGGGCCGCAGGCGTAGCAGACGTCGAGTGCACCGTCGCAGGGGTCGGCATCGGGGCAGATGCGATAGCCCGAGCCATACGTGGGGCCCAGCTGAATCGCCATAACGATCGCGCGTACGCGCTCGGCGGGCGCGCGATCAAAGCTGACTGTCATGGGGTAGTTGCGATAGCGCAGGCCAAACTGCTCAAGTCCCGAGAGGGTGTAGAGCGGCGCGCCCGTCAAACCGGTCTTTTTGCGCAGCTCGGTGGTGCCAAGGCCGATAGCAGCATCGATGCCGATCGAAAGCGTCTGGTCGTAGTACTCAACGGTAGCCTCGCCGCTGCCGCATGCGGGGTTCCATGAGCGAATCCGCCCGATGTCCTGACGCTGCAGCTCACAGGTGAGCAGCGCGCCAAAATTCTTGCCGGAGAAATCTTCGATACAGAGCGTTTGGGCAAAATCGTTGCCGGAGCCTACGGGCAGGACGGCAAGGGCAGGACGGGCGTCCTCATTCTGCGTCATGAGTCCATTGACGACCTCGTGGATCACGCCGTCGCCGCCAAGGGCGATAACGGTGCGATAGCCCGTTGCCTGCGCGGCGAGTTCCTTGGCATGTCCCATGCGCTCGGTCAGCACCAGGTCAAACTGGGATGCGCGTGCTGTCATGTCCAAAAAGCGTTGCAGGCGCTCGGCAACTTTGCGTGCCGCACCCGACTGGGCGGCTGGGTTGGCGATGATGAGCGTGCGACCAAAATCAGTTGCGTGCATGGGGCGACTCCCGGCGTGTGACATGACGGTGCGGTCGCGCTCAGGTCGAATTGCCCCCGATTGTGGCTGCACGGTGATTATTAGATCTACTCTATCAGGTCGTTGTGGCGCTCGATAGCCTCCGCTACCGTACCGCCCTCATCCACAATAAGAGAACGGCGCTTGGGTGAGATGATGCGCTGGGCGGGGTACACGCCGCGGTGGCCGCCGGCGAGATAGCTGATAAACGCCACGATCACGAAGAAGCCGGCGGCCGTGCCGTGGAACAGGTCGATGGCCATCATACAGGTGGTGATGGGCACGTTGAGGCCGGCGCAGAAGACGCCGAGCATGCCGAGAGCCGCCAGAAAACTGGGGTCGAGACCGGTGAGGCAGCCGATCCAGCCACCGAGTGCCGCACCGATGCCAAACAGGGGCGTGACCTCGCCGCCTTGGAAGCCCGCGCCCAGGGTAAGCGCTGTGACGACCAACTTGATGGCTGCGTCCGCCAGGGTGGTGTTGCCTGCAAATCCGGCGCCGGAAAGCCACGTGGAAAGGCCGGCGTAGTCCCAGGCGTCGAGGAGGGCATAGGCGGCCAAAACCACGAGTGCGCCGATGAGTGCGCGAACAAGGTAATTGGTGATAAAGCGACCGTACAGGCTCTTGACGGTTCGAACCGACCAGGCAAAGAGACGTGCCGTCAGACCGAAGATGATGGCGCTGATAACAACGATGACAACCGTCCGTGATGTCATGGTGGGAACGCTGGCGATGACATTCGCTTCGTACTCGGTACCCAGGGCGAGTGATGTAAAGTAGCCGGTAAACGAGGCGACCAGACAGTAGATGCCCGCGGTGTAGTCGATCTTGCCGATAAAGCACATCTCCATGCCAAAGAAGGCTCCGGCGAGGGGTGAACCGAATACGGCGCCAAAGGCCGACGAGATGCCGGCGAGCATGAGGTCGTGGTGGTCATGCTTTTTGAGGTGGGCGAGGCTCGAGATGTTGCTGGCGATGGTGCCGCCAATCTGCACCGCGGCGCCCTCGCGGCCGGCCGATCCGCCTGTTAGGTGCGTGAGTGTGGAGCAGACGAAGGTGAGGACGGCCATGCGCATATGGATAAGGCGTGTGCCCAGGGCGGAGTCGATGACCAGGTTGTTACCTCGTTTGGCGGCAAGGCCGTGGTTTTTGTACACCCATGCGGTGGCAACGCCCACAACGGGAAGCAACGCGTAAATCCACACGTGGTGCTCGCGATAATCGGTCGCGATATTCAGCGAGGCCAAAAACGCCCAAGCGGCAACGCCCATGGCGAGCGAGACGATGACGACGAGTACGAGCAACTTAGCGCTCGCAAGTAGGTTGCGGGCGTTGCGGCGCGTGTCGGCAGCCAAGAGATGCTCGGAGCGGGTAAGTTGATGCCTGCCTGCCGTGATGACGTCATTAAGGGAGAAAAAGCCGCCGTCGTCGAGCGGCTGGGAATGATCCTGCGCTTTGTTTGCGCTTTCGGGTTTGTCGTTATGAGCCATACGTTCCTCTTTTAGGTTGCAACGCAAGCATTATAAAACGCGGTAAACGCGACGAGCCGGTGGGTTGGTTTCCATTCTGTTTCGCGGCCTGCAACCGACAGGTGTATTTGCGGGTACAGGCCGAGTCGCGGTCGTGCGTTGGGGGATTATACTGAGACAAGCATAAAGAATTGGCGCCCCTGTTGTGCGCCGTGGCATTAAGAGGTGCATATGGCAGAGAAACTCATTCCACTGGAGGACGCACAGTCGATTGTCCTGTCGCACGTTGCTCCGACCGATCTCGTCGAGATTCCCGTGTGGCAGGCGGCTGGTTTTCCCTTGGCCGAGGACGCGGTGGCCGATATCGATATCTCGCCGTTTGCCAACAGCGCTATGGACGGATATGCCGTGCGCTCGGCGGACTTGGTGCAGACATCTGGCGAGGCGCCGGTGACGCTCGACGTTATCGGACACGAGGCCGCGGGCCATGTGTTTGAGGGCGCAATCGGTGCGGGCGAGGCGGTCCGCATCATGACAGGCGCGCCGGTGCCCGAGGGTGCCGATGCCGTGGTGAAGTACGAGATCGTCGATGTGCTCGACGGTGACGGCAACGAGGGCTCGCACGTTCGCTTTTCGGCGCCGGCCAAGGTAGGGGAGAACGTTCGCTCTGCTGCCGAGGAGGCCCATGCCGGCGATGTTGTGATGCACGCCGGCGAGGTCGTGGCTCCGGCGGGCGCGGGTCTGCTGGCGAGCGCCGGATACGCGAGCGTGAAGGTGCACGCTGCCCCGCGTGTGGGCATCATCTCGCTGGGCACGGAACTGGTCGCACCGAGTAAGGTACCGGCGCGTGGTCAGATTCGCGATTCCAACTCCTCGGCGCTGATGGCCGAGGCACTCGATGCCGGCGCCGAGCCCGTGTTCTACGGCATCGCGCCCGATGATGAGCAAGCGATTGCCGAGCTGGTACATCGCGCCACGCGAGAGTGCGATTTTGTCATTACGAGCGGTGGCGCCTCGGCGGGCGATTACGACTATGTGACGGCGCTCGTCCGGCGCGAGGGCGAGGTGCTGTTTGACCGCATCTCGATGCGTCCGGGCAAGGCCATCACGTTTGGCTTGCTCGGGGGTAAGCCCTACCTGGGGCTTTCAGGCAATCCGGCCGCGGCGTATGTGGGCTTTGAGATGCTCGCCCGCCCGGCGATTCGCAAGATGCGCGGCTTTGCCGAGGGTACGCGTCCCGTGCAGCAGGCGACGCTCACGCACGGCGTGAAAAAGCGACAGCATCGCCGCTTCTTCGATCGCGCCACGGTTTTGCGCGACCCCGAGACCGGTGAGTTGTTGGTGACCGAGGCTAAGACACAGAATTCGGCGCTGCTTGGAACTATGCAGCGTGCGAACTGCCTGTTGCGTATTGACGAAGGACCGTGTGAGCTCAAGGCGGGAGATGCCGTGGACGTTGTTCGCGTCGACCTGCCCGAGGGAACGGCGCTATAGGAGGAACGCTATGGAGTTGAAGATTTCGATCGTGACGTGCTCGGACACACGCGATCTTTTGCAGGATGAGGCCGGAGCTGCACTCGAGGAACTTATCGAGGCACAGGGCTGGACGGTCGCCTCACATGTGGTCGTTCGCGACGACTTCAGCGAGATCGGTGATGCCATTGTGGAAGCTGCCGATGAGTGCCACGCCAATGTCGTGCTCACCTGCGGCGGCACGGGGCTTTCGATGCGAGATGTGACGCCCGAGGCGACGCGTGCCGTCTGCGACCGCGATGTGCCGGGTATTGCAGAGGCAATCCGCGCGTATTCGATGACCAAGACGCGCCGCGCCATGCTCTCGCGCGCTATTTGCATGCAACGAGGTCATACACTTGTCGTAAACTTTCCCGGTTCTACGAAGGCCGCCCGCGAAAGCTGGGAGGCCATAGCAGACCAGCTGGAGCATGCGGCTCAGATGACAGCTGGCGGCGGACATACCAACTAAGCGGTTTAACTGCGGCGGGGCGACCTGAACGGCTGCTCCGCCTTTGTTTTCCGCCGAAGCGACGCCGAGATGCACGGTAATTCGGAACTATATTCTCTGACGAGAATAATTTCTCACTATCATTATTCGCGCAGAAGTATAATCTGATTGCAGATTAAAGCCCGCGGTGGGGTACCCGGGCATAGCGTTCGAAAGGGTTGAACATGTTCGATATGGTTTCTCGCCGCGGATTCGTTTCGCTTTCTGCTGTCGCCGCTGCCGGCCTTGGTCTTGCCGGCTGTTCGGGCAGCAAGACGTCCGAGCCGGCCGGATCCGATGCCGGTTCTGCTAAGGCATCTTCCAAGAAAGCTGTCGAGCTGCAGGTCTTTGCCGCCAACTCGCTCGAGAAGGCCCTGCCCGAGGTTCAGGAGCTCTACACCGAGCAGACCGGCACCACCTTTGCCGACACGCAGTTTAAGGCGTCTGGCGACCTTGTCGAGCAGATGCGCGCCGGTGCCGCCGTCGACGTGCTCATCACGGCTTCCAAGGGCACCATGGACGACGCCGAGGCCGCCGAGCTCGTCGACGCCGACACGCGTGAGGACATGTTCGTCAACGACCTTGTGATCATTCGCGCCGAGGGCTCCGATACCAAGGTCGAGGCCATCGCCGGCGTCGCGAATCTGGACGGCAAGATCGCCATCGGCGACGCCAAGACCGTTCCCGCCGGAAAGTACGCCAACCAGGCTCTGGCCTCCGTGGGCCTCTACACCGGCACCGAGGGCGACGACGGTGAGTATGCTCCCGAGATTGCCGACAAGGTCGCACTGGCCGATAAAGTTGGTACCGCCGCCGCCTATGTGTCCACAGGCGACTGCGTGGCTGGATTTGTCTACAGCTCCGATATCTTCCGCTACGACGGCATCGAGGAGGCCTTCGTGTGTCCCGAGGACTCGCACAAGCCCATCGTGTATCCGGGCGCTGTCGCCGAGAGCTCCGAGCATGCCGACGAAGCCAAGGCGTTCATCGACTTCTGTCTGACCAACAAGAAGGCTCAGAAGATTTGGGCTAAGTACGGCTTTGAGCTTTCCGCGTAGTGCGGCTTGGCGCGATAATTCCATCGTTTTGTGTCTCACTCCGTCCTTATATTCGCTTGGAGCTTTTCGTGCTTAATAGATTCCGCATCCTTGTCGCCTGTGCTTTGACCTTCGCGCTTTGCTGGGTGCCGGGATTTGCGTTTGCTGGGGACGCTGAGGACGGGGCCCAGGTTGCTGCGACTGCTCATGGGCTTTCCTATGGGATCGAGGGTTTTGAGCGGTTGGCCAAGGGGACCGCTCGTGCCATGGAGGGCCAGCCTGAGGGCTACCGGTTTCCCGTTGACGAGGACGTGGACCTTGTAGTGGCGCCCGCTGCCGATCGCGTTGTGGCGTGGATATCGCCCAAGGCGGTCGAGAAGTATGGATTGGATCCGCAGGACAACGAGTGCCTATCGGGTCTCAAGGCCCTCGTCTGTGAGCTTGACAGCGCAAACTGCATGGGAGGTGCGCAGCTGGGGGACGTGGATCTTCCTTGGTATGTCACGGAGGAAACTACGTTTGATGCCGGTGGGTATACCTATGGCTTTGACGAGCGCGGTGCGGATGGGGACCGCTATGTGGTGATTGCATCAGCCTCGGGTGATGCCAAGGGCGGCGCGCGTTGGCTTGATAGCGCTCAAATGGTAGAGGCATCGTCTGTCGTGTTGCGGGATGAGCAGGGGCCCTTGACCTCTCTGGCTTCCTTTTTGGGCGACATCGACTATCGCCCGTTTTGGGTGTCCATTAAAACGAGCGGTCTTGCCCTGCTGATCTCCTTTGCGCTGGGCCTGTTCGCTGCGTGGAAGACTATGGGTACCTCGAGTCGCATCAAGGGCCTGCTCGATTCGGTCTTTACCATCCCTATGGTGCTGCCGCCTACGGTGTGCGGCTTTCTGCTCCTTATGCTGTTTGGCCGCTCGACCGGGGTCGGTCGGTGGCTTATCGCGCACGGCGTCTCAATCGTCTTTACGTGGCCCGCGGCGGTGATATCTGCCGTGGTGGTGTCGTTTCCCTTGGTCTACCGTACGGCGCTCGGTGCCTTTGAGAGCCTCGACACGCAGATGCTCGACGCCGCGCGAACCTTGGGATGGTCCGAGCGCCGCATCTTTACCAGACTTATGATGCCGCTCGGCTGGCCCTCGATTGCCGCCGGCACGGTGCTCGCCTTTGCCCGCGCGATGGGCGAGTTTGGCTGCACCCTGTTCTTTGCGGGCAACTACGCCGGCATTACGCAGACCATTCCGATTGCGATTTACTTTGAGTGGATGGGCGGCAACACGTCGGTGGCGCTCTTTTGGGTCGTGGTCGTAATAGCATTCAGCTTCCTGGTCATCCTATTCATCAACATGTACACGGCGCATTCGCAAAAGTATCGCGAGCGGGGCCTTTCCCGTGCGGAACGCAAACAGGCCAAGCCGCTGGGCGGCCAGACCGATTCGCTCGACCCAGTCGGCGGCGATGCGCTGCGTATCGATCGCGAGGCGCTGGCCGAGCTCATGCGCGATGATGCCGCATTGCAGGGAGGTCGATAAGCTATGTCGCTCGTTCTGGATATTAAAAAGCGCTACCCGGGGTTCACCCTCGACATCCAACTCGAAGCCGGCGAGGAGCGCGTTGGCTTGCTCGGTGCCTCCGGATGCGGCAAGAGCTGCACCTTGCGCTGCATTGCCGGCGTGGAGACGCCCGACGAGGGCAAGATCGTCGTCAACGGCGTAACCTTCTTTGATTCGGACGCGGGCATCAATCTGTCGCCCCAGGAGCGCAAGTGTGCCCTGCTGTTCCAAAACTATCAGCTGTTTCCCAACATGACGGTGGCCGATAACGTGTGCGCCGGCGTAAAGGACGCGGGCGAAGCCGCCGCGCGCAAGCAACTTGCCGAGCGCTACCTGAGTATCTTTGGACTGGCCGACTTTGCCGATCGCTATCCCGCGCGCCTCTCGGGCGGTCAGCAGCAACGCGTGGCGCTTGCCCGCATGGTGGCGGCGCATCCGGGCATTTTTATGTTCGACGAGCCCATGAGTGCGCTCGATTCCTATCTTAAGAGCGCGCTCGAACAGAATATGCTCGACCTGTTCGATGTATGCAACCGCACCGTGCTCTACGTGAGCCACGACATCGACGAGGCGTGCCGCCTGTGCCAGCGCATCTGCGTGATGCATAACGGGCATGTGGAGGAGATCGGCTCCGTCGAGGACGTGGTTCGCCGCCCGCAGACGCTGGCGGCACTGCGTCTGACGGGCTGCAAGAACACAAGCCGGGCGCGCAAGATCGGCGACGAAGAAGTTGAGGCCCTCGACTGGGGCATGACCTTTAACGTGGGTCGCGAGGTTCCCGATGAGGTGGCATATCTGGGCATTCGTGCGAGCTACTTCCATGTGGACAACCGTGCTGAGCGGGGTCGCAACAGCTACGATTTGCACGTGGCCCGTGTGAGCGATTCGCGCTTTGAGCGCCTGGTGCTGTTAGACGTGCCGCGTGCTGATGCGCCCACGCGTCTGCAGTGGAAGGTCAACAAGGTGGGCATGCCTGTCGACGAGTTACCGCAAGCAGGCGAGACGCTGCGCATGCATTTTGATGCCAGCAGGATCCATTTAGAGTGGCAGTGCTGAATAATCATAAAGACAGGGATATAAGCCTCGGCGGTTTTGTCTTGTCGCTCGCCGAATGAGGGATGACAAACTCTTATCAATTAAAATAATTATTTATTAAACGACGGCATACGACGCTGTCGTACGAATGTCAACGGTGTTCGCATGTTCGATGACCGTTGATATAGTTGACCTTATCTTGTAAAGGAGGGTGCGCACATGCCGCAGACGACATACATTCGCCGCGTTGCCGCGCGCGCCCTGTATATGGCTC
>CAJLAN010000048.1 GCA_905204635.1 uncultured Collinsella sp.
CCGGACATCCCCAGCTCTCCGCCAGTACGAATCTGAAGAAGGGTCCCATTTGGGGCCCTTTTTTGTGTGGAGAAAGGAGGCTGGGGATTCGAACCCTCAAAAAATGAGGCGCCTCGTTGGACGCCCCATTTGGTTCGATGTGATATCGCTCCGGCCCTACACCTCGGGCGCCTTGGCTACGGTCTCGCTCTCTGCCGTGAGCGGGCGGTTGTCGATGCGGCGGCCCAGGCGGTCGAGCTTCACAAGGAGCCACTCGATGGGATTCGGCCCTGCGCCTTCCTCGTCGGCAACCAGGTCCATGACGGCGATCTTGGTGCCGTCCTGCTTGAGCGTAACGCTGCCCACCTTGTCGCCCACATGCACCGTGCCCGAAAGATCGTCGTAGCTAACCTTTTCGGTCACCTCGCCGGCAAGAGAAAACACGGTCGCTTGCGCCGTGGGATCGGCGAGCGTGGCGTCGATTGTCTTATCCGTCCAGTCGGTTTGACTAATGCGCGCCATAAGCGGGTTGCCGTTGGCGGTCTTTTCCTGCGTGTTGGCGATTGCGACCGTCATCTTGTGACCGTAGTACCAATTGGCAAGGGTGGCGGTATCGGTAAAGCGCTGATCGGTGGTGGTGGAGTTCAAAATAACGGTGTAGATCTCGTCGCCATCGCGGTTGTAGGCACCCGTAAAGCAATAGCCCGCGTCGTCGGTGGTGCCGGTCTTGCCACCGATGTTGCCATCTTGGCCCAGCAAATAGTTATGCGTGTCCATGGAATGCGAATGGTCGGTGCCGTCGGCGCCCGTGGCCTCGATCCAGGAATCCTCGCTCGCTACGACCTCGTGGATCGTGTCGTTTTTCATGGCCTCCTGCATCATCAGCGCTACGTCGTGTGCGGTTGAGTGCATATCGCCAGCCCACTCATCAAAGTCCAGACCATGCGGGTTTTCAAAAAGCGTACCGGTGCAGCCGAGCTTCTTAGCGCGCTCGTTCATGGCCTTCACAAATGTGGCCTCGGCGTCTTTGGTCTTAGGGTCGATCTTCTTGCCCACATATTCGGCGAGCACGATGGCGGCGTCGTTGCCCGAGGGAATCATCAGGCCGCGCAGCGCCTGCTCCACGGTAAGCTTGTCGCCTTCGAGCAAGCCGGCGGTCGAATTGCCCACGGTGACTGCGGCGTTGCTCACCGTGACCTTCTCGTCCATCTTGCAATTCTCGACGGTTAGGATTGCGGTCATGACCTTGGTGATCGAGGCAATCTTGACCTGCTCATCGGCGCCGCGCCCATAGTAGACGGTGCCGTCTTTGCCCATGACGAGGGCATTGGTCGCATCGATATCGGGCAGGTTTTCGGCCGTGATGCCGCGCGCATCGGCGGTTTTGCCGCAAACATTGTCGGTCGTGAGCACTTGGGCGCCGGCGACGGTGGGCGCGCCAGCGGCAAGGGCGATAGCGCAGACAAAGCCGGCGGCAAGCTGGGCTGAGCGCTTTGCAAAAGAGGTGAGGGACTTCACAGATTTCGCTTTCGACGGGATGGTCTCTTCTGAAACTAGAGTATATCGTTTGCCGGCGTCGGCGATCATCGCGTGCGCGCTTGGCCCACATCCGCACCCGAACGGGCACAAGGGTGCTTAAGGCCGACTTAATCACCCAAGCTTGTTGTGTGTGGCGTGCGTCGCCTCAGGCATAATGGAGCGCGAGAGGAGCACGCATGAACGAGCGCATTTTGGTAGTTGATGACGAGAAGGCCATCGCCGACTTGGTTGGCATCTACCTTACAAAAGAGGGCTTTGATGTCCAGATTGCCTATAGCGGGGCCGATGCTGCCAAGGCGATTTTGGAGCAGGAGTTCGATCTGGCGCTGCTTGATGTCATGCTGCCCGATATCGATGGCTTTGAGCTGCTGCGTACGATCCGTTCCAGCCATACCTATCCCGTGATCATGCTGACGGCGCGCGATGCCCAGCAAGACAAGATCGAGGGCCTTTCGCTTGGCGCGGACGATTACGTGGTTAAGCCGTTCCGCCCGCTGGAGCTCATCGCGCGCGTGCACGCTCAGCTTCGCCGCTACACCAGTTACGGTAGCCGTGCACAGGCGGCCGAGTCGCCGACCATTCAGCTCGACGGCTTGGAGATCAACCGCGACGCTCGTTCCGTGACGGTGGACGGTGCACCGGTACGCCTCACACCCACCGAGTATTCAATCTTGCTGTATCTGGTCGAGCATCGCGGCAGCGTGGTGGCCGTGGAGGACCTGTTCCGTGCGGTGTGGAACGAGGATTTTATGCCCGGCTCCAACAATACGGTGATGGTGCACATTCGCCACCTGCGCGAAAAGATCGGCGACGACGCACAAAAGCCGCGCTTTATCAAAAACGTCTGGGGCGTCGGCTACATAATCGAATAACGCCTTTGATGGTGGGGAAGTGGATATGACAAAAGACGATAGGCAGGCATTCGAGGTACCCGATCGGCTCTTTGATTACGTGAGGTCGGTCGTCGACAACCGTGCGCTTGCAACGGTGCTGCTCTTTTTGCTGAGCCTGCTGCTGATTGGCATCGACAACATCGTCGGAATCTTGGCGGTGCTGCTTGTTGGCTTTTTGCTGATCGATCGATTTGAGATCGTGCGCCGCTGCGTGGTGATTGGCGGCGCCGCGTGGGCCATGACGTTGGCGATTGGCGCCATGGCGCTCGGCGGCATCGAAGGGCCGGTGCTGTTCGATGCCGGCTTTGTATTCAACATGCTTGGCTTTGTGCTGGCGCTTGCCGCGTGCGTGATGTTCTTGTGCGGCCGAGCCCTGTACTACCAGGGCTACGAACAGGGCGAGCAGCATGCCGATTGTGTGCTGGCCGCTCGTATTCAAGATCGCCTGATCGATCACCCCGACACCTGGGACAACATCGACGGCGACTTCTTGGAGGTCGAGGGCGCCCTTAACCGCGTGCGTGACCGTGAGCGCAAGGTGCAGCAAGCTCTGCGTGACGAGTCGCATCGCAAGGACGATCTGGTTACGTACTTGGCACATGACCTACGCACCCCGCTTGCGAGCGTAGTGGGCTATCTTTCGCTGCTGCAAGAGGCTCCCGAGCTGCCGGTTGAGCAACGTGCGCACTTTACGGGCGTGGCGCTCGACAAGGCGCACCGGCTCGATACGCTCATCGAAGAGTTCTTCGATATCACGCGCTTTGACTTCCACGATATCGTGCTCACGCGCGGCTATGTTGATCTGGGGTTGCTGCTGGCTCAGGTGGCTGACGAGTTCTATCCCATCCTCAACGAGCAGCATAAGGAAGTCCAAGTTGATATTCGCGAGGACCTGACGGTGCTCGTGGATGGCGACAAAATGGCTCGCGTGTTCAACAACATCATGAAAAACGCTATTGCCTATAGCTATGAGGGCTCGACCATCACGATCGAGGCCAGACGCCGGGACGGCGGTGGCGTGCGCGTGCGCTTTATCAATCAGGGCGATCCCATCCCTGCGGCTAAGCTCAAGGTGATCTTTGAGAAGTTCTATCGCCTGGATGCGGCGCGTGCGACCAATCGCGGCGGCGCTGGACTGGGGCTTGCCATCGCCAAGGAGATCGTATGCGCGCACGGCGGTACCGTTGCATGTGAATCGACGCCCGAACACACGATATTCACCATCGAGCTGCCCGCCGCATAGCCAGCGTGCCCTTACAAACACTTGACAATGCGCTCACGTGCATATGAGCCGCGATTCCTACTATCGATACTGCTGAATTGATATCGATGTGGAGGTATGCGGTATGACGGCTGCTGCGGCTGTGGAGCCCACGGAGCTTGAAGAACTCATGAAAGCGCAGGCCGAGGCCGCGCACGAGCGCGAGGTTGGGGATGCGACTCGCCCCACGGCAGAGGATCTTGCCGCCTCGCCGACGCGAATCGATGTTGAGGGCCTCGACCTGTTCTATGGCGACCACCATGCGCTCAAGGACGTGAATATCAAGATCCGCGACAAGCAGATTACCTCGTTCATCGGGCCTTCGGGCTGCGGAAAGTCCACGTTGCTGCGCTGCTTTAACCGCATGAACGACGGCATCAAGGACTGCCGAATCGAGGGCAAGATTGCGCTCGATGGTCAAGATATCCTGGGCGACTACGACATCTGCCGCCTTCGCCAGCGCGTGGGCATGGTGTTCCAGCGCCCCAACCCGTTTCCCATGAGCATCTACGACAACGTCGCCTATGGGCCGCGCGGTATGGGTGTGCGCGATCGCGTCGTGCTCGACGAGCTGGTCGAAGACTCCCTGCGACGCGCCGCCCTGTGGGACGAGGCCAAGGACAAGCTCAAAGAGTCGGGTCTGGGTCTTTCGGGCGGCCAGCAGCAGCGCCTGTGCATCGCCCGCGCACTTGCCGTGCAGCCCGACATTCTGCTGATGGACGAGCCGACCTCGGCACTCGATCCTGTGTCGACGCTGGTGGTGGAGCAGCTGGCCTGCGAGCTCAAAGAGACCTGCACGCTCGTGGTCGTTACGCACAATATGCAGCAGGCGGCGCGTATCTCCGATTCGGTCGCATTCTTTTTGCTGGGTGAGCTGGTGGAGCACGCGCCCACCGCGCAACTCTTCAAGAATCCGACCGATCCGCGCACGGCGGATTATTTGACGGGGCGTTTTGGCTGATACCATCTAGTAAAGGTACCTTTAGGGTTAAGATGCGGTCATGCCGGCCGCAAAGGGGTTCAACATGATCTATTACGTCGAGGACGATGACAACATCAGGGATTTGACGGTCTATGCGCTGCGCAAGCAGGGGATTGAGGCCGAAGGCTTTTCGTGCGACGGTGAGTTTAAGGCTGCCGTGGCGCGACGGGTACCCGATGCCGTCCTGCTCGACATCATGCTGCCCGATACCGATGGCTTGGCGATTATGCGTCGACTGCGTGCCGATCGCCTGACGGCGACGGTGCCCATCATGATGCTTACCGCCAAGGATACCGAGCTCGACAAGGTGATGGCGCTCGATGGCGGTGCCGACGATTACCTGACTAAGCCGTTTTCGCTCATGGAGCTCGCCAGCCGCTGCCGCGCACTGCTGCGTCGCGGCGGCATGGTCAAACAGGCAAGCGATGTGCTCAGCGTGGGCGACATCGTGCTCTCGCCCAGCCATCGTGAGGTGACTGTTGCCGGCGAGTCGCTTAAGCTCACCCTGCGCGAGTTCGACCTGCTCGAGTACCTCATGCGCAAGCCCGGCGTGGTCTTTACCCGCGAGTCGTTGCTGCAGAGCGTGTGGGGCTGGGACTTCGACGGCGGTTCGCGCACCGTTGACGTGCACGTGCAGACGCTTCGCCAAAAACTGGGCGAGCATGCCAGCGCCATCGAGACCGTGCGCGGCGTGGGCTACCGCTTGGCCGAGCCTTCTGCCGGTGATGGTGCCGAAGGTGACGACACCGCGGCCACCGCATCGGAGGAGTAACCCGTGGTCTTCGCCCCCCAGGGAAAACATACGCTGTCGCACCGCGTTTTTGTGACGATCTTTGTCTGCGCCATGGCGGTTATCGTGGCGTTTACGGTGCTGGGTGCGTTCTTTGTGCAAAACACCTTGGCGGATGCCACGAGTGCCAACCTGGCGCAAGAAACCGAGCTCATTGCTGCCGCCCTCGACGAGCAGCAGGAGCCCATCCCGTTCTTGCGTAGCCTCGATCGAGAGGACTTGCGCATCACGCTGATTAACAAGGATGGATCGGTTGCCTACGACAACGAGGCGTCGCCTTCCACACTGCCCAACCATGGCGATCGCCCCGAGGTCATCGAGGCCTTTGAGAGTGGTTCGGGTTCCGCGGAGCGCGCAAGCTCTACGCTCGACGAGATTATGCTGTATCGCGCCGTCGCCCTTGATAACGGCCAGGTTGTCCGCTTGGCGCAGGCCCAGCCTGGCGTTGCGGCGATTTTGCTGTCGATGGTGGCGCCGATGCTGCTTATCGCAGCAGCGGGTGCGGTACTCTCGTTTTTTATGGCGCGCCGCGAGTCCCGTGCCATCATCGCGCCTTTGCAAGAGGTGGATTTGGACCACCCACGCCGTAGCTATGAGCACGCCTATGCCGAGATGGTCCCCATGCTTGAGCGTATTGAGTCGCAGCGCCAGGAGCTCAAGCGCCAAATGGCGGTGCTGGCGGACAACGACCGTATGCGCCGCGAGTTCACGGCGAATATCACCCATGAGCTCAAGACGCCGCTTACGGCGATTTCGGGCTATGCCGAGCTCATCGCAAACGGCATGGTCGAGGGCGAGGGCGACCTGCGCAACTTTGGCGGTCGCATCTATCGTGAGGCGGGCCGCTTGGCAGCGCTTGTCAACGATATCCTTACGCTGTCTAACTTGGACGAGGCCGAGCGTGCAGCTGAGGGCGAGGCGGTGCCCATTGGGTCCACGGAGCCTATTGAGCTCTCGCGTGCCATCTACGCGGTCGAGCAGCGTCTTGAACAGGTCGCCCGTCAGGCGAATGTGACGATAAGTCATGAGACCAAGCCTGTGGTCATCGAGGGCGTGTCGCGCTTGATTGACGAGCTCATCTATAATCTGGCAAGCAACGCCATCCGCTACAATCGACCCGGCGGTACGGTTACGCTGCAGTGCGGCACCAACGACGAAGGCCATCCGTTCCTTGCGGTCGCCGACACGGGAATCGGTATCGCGCCTGAAGAACAGGGCAAGGTATTTGAGCGGTTCTACCGCGTGGACAAGAGTAGGTCCAAGGCACGCGGCGGAACCGGTCTGGGGCTTGCCATTGTCAAGCATGCGGCCCTGTATCATCACGCCACGCTCGATCTGTCGAGCGAGTTGGGCGTGGGAACCACCATTACGGTGACGTTTCCCATACAGCAGGACGAGCCATTCGCATAGCGATACAACATAGATATTGATGCAGACGCCGCATTTGACTTTCGGGTGCGGCGTTGTTGTGCAATTTTACGATTGCTTCCGACATTTTTACAGGAGAGCCTGTTTCTTATGTATAGAGTTTGGTCTCGGTAAAAAGATGCGATAACATACGGACAGTTTTGTCAATCCGAACTGGGGAAATGAAAGGCAAGCTGCATGACCCTTCTCGAACTGTTCCAGCTGCTGAAGAAGCACCTTCAGCTGGTCATCACCCTTCCGGTGGTCTGCGCGATCGCCATGGGCATCGTGTCCTTCGTTGCGATGGACAACACCTATACCGCGACGACGAGCATGTACATTCTCGCCAAGACCGACGATAGCGGTCAGATGAGCTACAACGATCTCTCGGCGAGTCAGATGCTTTCCAACGATATCGCCACGCTGCTGGATAGCGATAGCGTTAAGAGCGGCGCAGCCAATGAACTGGGCCTCACCGATCTGGATGACTACAAGGTGTCTGTTTCCTCCGAGACCACCACGCGTGTCATTACGCTTTCGGTTACCGGCACCGATGCCAAGGAGACGGCTAAGGTCGCAAAGGCCATGGCCAGCTCGGTGAGTACGGTCGCTCAGAACGTCGGCGCTGCCCAGAGCATCAACGTTATCGACGAGGCTAAGACCCCCGAAGCCCCCAGCGGCCCCAAGCGCACGCTGTATATTGCCGTCGCGTTCCTCGCCGGTATCTTTATCGCAGTCGCCTATGTCGTTTTGGCAGACATGCTCAATACCCGCATCCGCGGTGCCGAAGAGGCAGAAGAGCTCCTGGGCATTCCCGTTGTTGGCCGAATTCCGGCTATGAAAGGTGGTAAATAGGCATGGCTAAGGCAAAGAACACCGACAAGCTCGTTGTACAGAATGCCGCCAAGACCCTTCTGGCCAACATCCGCTTTGCGAGCGTGGACGACCCCATCCGCACCATCACCGTTACCTCCTCGATTCCCAACGAGGGCAAGTCTACGGTTTCCATTAACCTTGCTCAGGCAATCGCCACGAGCGGCAAGTCCGTGCTTCTGGTCGAGGCCGATATGCGCCGCAGGTCCCTTTCCGATATGCTCGGCGTTCGTTCGCGCGGCGGACTCTATGCGGTCCTTTCCGAGCAGATCTCCATTGACCAGGCAATTGTCGAGACGGGTCAGAAGAACTTCTACTTCCTCGATGCCGAGCCGCATATTCCCAATCCTGCCGACATCATCGTCTCTCACCGCTTTGCCAAGCTGGTAAAGGCGCTGTCCGCCAAGTTCCAGTACGTCATCTTTGATGCTCCCCCGGTCGGCACCTTCATCGATGCTGCCGAGATTGCCAGCCTGACCGACGGCACGCTGTTCGTGGTGCGTGAGGATTTCACCAAGCGCGAGGAGGCGCTCAACGCCATCGGTCAGCTTAAGAAGTCCGAGAAGGTCAAGCTCATCGGTACCGTTATGAACTACTGCGAGACCGAGACCAGCGAGTACTACTACTCCTACTACACCAAGGACGGTAAGAAGGTGAAGAAGGGCTCCGACGATCAGGGGACTTCCAAAAAGGGCATCTTCACCAACCGAGCAAACGTTTAGTTGATTAAGGCTGACCTATGCGTGACATTCATTGCCATATCTTGCCGGGTGTAGACGACGGCGCCGCCGATCTCGATGAGAGCTTGGCGATGCTCGAGGCTGCCAAGCGGGCTGGTGTAACCAGAATTGTTTGCACTCCTCACTGCCGTGATCCCTATTTTGATTACGACAAGATGTGGGATGCCTTTGAGCTGCTGCGCGATAACGCTGACGGTTTTCCGCTCCAGATGGGCTTCGAGGTCAACCATCGAAAGCTCGTTGAGCTTGGTATCGATGCCGCGGAGCACTTGCATTTCGATGGGACCAACGAGTTTCTGCTCGAGCTTTCGACGCATGCCGATGCGTATGCGTTTAGAGAGTACGAGAACACGATTTACGATTTGCAGTGCCGTGGCTACCAGGTGATCATCGCTCATCCTGAGCGCTATCGTGCGGTTCAAAAGGATGTAAGCGTGGCGGAGCGCCTGGTCGATATGGGCTGCAAGCTGCAGGCTTCGGCGGACTTTATTGCCGGCGGTCGCTTTGGTCGCGAGAAAAAGCCGGCACAGCGCCTGTTCGATCAGAACCTGTACAGCTTCATCGCGAGCGATGCCCATAACGTGGGTCATTACGATTGCCTGGCGAAGGCTCGCGCGAAGTTTAGCGTGCGCGGAGCTCATTTTCGCTAAAATCTGTCCCTAACGTTCGCATTGAATGAAAGGGCAGCCATGGATATCCAACTTAAGACGGGATGCTTTGATGACGCGGCGTTGGTGCGCCGCGTCATTTTTATGGACGAGCAGGGCTACGAGAATGAGTTCGACGCTATCGACGAGGATCCGAACTGCATTCATGTGACGCTCTATGTAGACGGCGAGCTTGCCGGTTGCTCGCGCGTGTTTCCCGAAGAGCTTGAGCGCGCGGCTGACGCAGGGGCTCCGGTGTCGCCGG
>CAJLAN010000049.1 GCA_905204635.1 uncultured Collinsella sp.
TGCATAGGGGCGGAATCGGCAGCGGTGGCCGAAACGATGATGGTGTAATCGAGCGCACCGTGCTGAACGAGGGTCTCGCGGATGTTGGCAACCGTGGAGGCCTTCTGGCCGATGGCGACATAGATGCAGACCATGCCCTTGCCGCGCTGGTTGAGGATAGCGTCGATGGCGATAGCGGTCTTACCGGTCTTACGGTCGCCGATGATGAGCTCACGCTGGCCACGGCCGATAGGCACCATGGAGTCGATGGCCAACAGGCCGGTCTGAACCGGCTCGCACACCGGGGTACGATCGATGACGCCGGGGGCCTTGAACTCGATGGGGCGGCGGTGCGTGGCGCCGAGGTCACCCAGGCCGTCGATAGGCTGGCCGAGCGGATTGACGACGCGGCCGAGCATGGCGCGGCTCACGGGGATATCCATAATGCGGCCAGTGGTGCGGCACTCGTCGCCTTCCTTGATGGAGTCGACGGCACCAAACAGAACGGCGCCGACCTCGTCACGGTCAAGGTTCTGGGCAAGGCCGAAGACGGTCTCACCGGTATCGGAGCTCTTGAACTCCAGAAGCTCGCCTGCCATGGCGCTCTTGAGGCCGGAGACGCGCGCGATGCCGTCGCCTACCTCGTCGACCGTTGAAACCTCATGCGTATCGACCGTCGCGGAGAGGCTCGTGAGCTGCTCCTGCAGTTTCTTGGCGATATCCTGGGCATTGAGGGTTTCGGACATTAGGCTTCACCTCCGTACGAATTAGCAGAGTTTGCGAGGGTCTCCTGCGCGATGCGCAGCTGCGTCTTGACGGAGATGTCACGACGCTCGCCGCGGGCCTCGAGCACCAGGCCGCCCACGATAGACGGGTCGACCTGCTCGATAAGGAATACCTTGCGGCCGAAGTCCTGCTCGCATTTCTTAGTGATGGTTTGACGCAGCTCGTCGTCGAGCGGGATCGCCGTGGTGACGGTCACGCCCACTACATCCTCGTCTTCCTCGGCAACATACTTAAAGGCAGCTGCCACCTTGGGAAGAAGGTCGAGCTGGTCGCGCTTGGACATGGTGTCGAGCACGGCGACGATCTCAGGGCTGGCGCTAGCCAGGCGCTCGATCATCTCGAGGTCCTCGAACACATGGTTCTCGGCCTTGGCGGCTTCCAAAAGGGAGCGCGCGTAGGTCTCGAGTACCTTGTCCTGATAGCGGCTAGTCGGCATTCAGGCTACCTGCTTCCTGGATGTAGCGCTCGATGAGCTTCTTCTGCTCGGACTCGTCCTCGAGTGCCTCGCCCACGATTTTGGTGGCGACGGCAACGGACAGGTCGGCGATGGAGCTCGCGGCACCGGCGTAGATGGACTTGCGCTCGTCCTCGACGGTCGTGTGGGCCTTGGCGATGATCTCCTCGGCCTCCTTGTGAGCAGCCTCGATGATACGGGCGCGCTCGGACTCGGCGTCCTTACGGGCCTCGAGAACGATGTCGGCAGCCTGACGACGGGCGTCGGTGACGATCGAGTCGGACTCAGCGCGCTTGGCGATGGCCTCCTGCTTGGTCTTCTCGGCCTCGTCGAGGCTCTCCTCGATCTTCTTGCCGCGCTCCTCCATGGTTTTCATGATGCCCGGCAGGGCGACCTTGGCCAGCACGATCCAGATAATCAGGAAGGCGATAAGCGCCGGGATGAACTCCGCCATCTTAGGGATGAGGATGTCCGCACCGGCGGCGCCGTCCTCGGCGAACGCGGAAACCGGCATGAGCAGCGCGGCCGCGGACGCGGAGAGTGCGATCGCGCTCTTCTGGGATGAAAGATTCATACTTGACGCTCCGTGCTATTTAACGATCAGCGCGACAACGAAGCCGATCAGAGCCAGAGCCTCGCCGAAAGCGGAGCCCATGATGAAGACGGTGAACACGCGGCCCTGGACCTCAGGCTGACGGGCCATAGCACCCGTAGCACCCAGAGCAGACAGGCCGATAGCAAGACCAGCGCCGATAACACCGAGACCGTAACCGATAACTCCCACGATTCCTCCTTTGTCGTGCGTGTCTTATTTCACGCAGGATAACCTTTTTATAACTGCCGGGCTCCATGGGTACGGGCACCGGCGGTTTAACGAATTGCCTTACCTTTAAGGCACGAACGGAAGATTACTCCTCCTCCGCGACCTCCTCTGCCTCAGAGACATACACGGCGGTAAGGACCGTGAAGACGTAAGCCTGGATGGCGCCGACCACAAGCTCGATCGCATAAATCAGGATGAGGATGGCAAGCCAGGCCAGCGAAGGCAGGGCGCCGACGGCGTGGGCCGCGGAAACCTGCTGAAGCAGCGGCTGCATGAACATGCTCGCCATGATGGCGAACGAGCCCATGACCACGTGTCCTGCGAACATGTTGCAGAACAGACGGACGGCGAGCGTGATGAGGCGCAGGAAGGTCGAGAAAAGCTCGACGACCCACACGAGCACGTTCATCGGGAAGCTCACGCCCTGCGGGGCGAGGCTCTTGATGTAGCCGATCACGCCGTGAGCCTTGCATCCGTAGTAGATGAAGTACACGAAGGCGAAAATGGCGAGTGCGGCGGTGGAGCCGATTGCGCCGGTGCCGGGCTTCATTCCCGGGATCAGGCCGATCATGTTATTGATCAGGATGAACAGGAAAAGCGAGCACAGGAACGGGAAGTGCTTCTTCCAGTTCTCACCCACGACACCCTTGCCGATATCGTTCTCGACGTACTCGATGATGTACTCGAAACCGTTGACGAAGAAGCCCTTGGGAACCAGGGTCTGCTTCTTCTTGAACACGGCCAGGACGATCAGGAGCACGATCGTGGAGACGATCAGCCAAAACGAGTACTGCGTGATGCCGCAGCTCAGATCGCCCACGACAGGGGTGGAGCTGAACTCGCTGACCAGATGATTAATCTCATCAGGCAGCTTTTCAAAAATTTCCACGACTTACCTTTCGACCTCATGAGGATCTCGCAGCGCCTTGGCGACGCGAACCGCGCAGGCGGCCATAAAGGCCACGAAGCCGATCGCCTCGCCCAGGAGGAACATGCGAAATGCCTCTCCGAACAACACAAACACAACCAAGGTAAAGACAAGCAACGCGATTGCCGAGACCGCGAGACTCACCATACCCTTGAGCATGTCCGCATTCTGCTTATCGTCAAGAACCGGCTTGAGCGTAAAGACAAAGGGAAGGAAGGCAATCGCGCCCGCGATGGCGCCTGCAACGATAGCGAGCAGATCGGCTATCTGAAACACTGGCGTCCTCACTTTCCTTTTTTATCGCCTCACAGGACAGTTCCCGCCAAACATTGGTGACTATTGTACGAGCCAATCGCTAAAGTACAACCGAAAAAGCATCGGTTAATACGCACCTGTTCGTTTTCTTAAGACCTTCTTTATGCCGCAGGTACGGTAATACGTTTTTCTCGAACCCTGCAGGGCAAAACGTCCGTTAACAGGAGTGCGCGCGGTCGTCTTTTGTTCGACCGCGCGCACCATTTCTTCGTATTTTCGACGTTAGCCGGTATGCCCCAGAGATTACAGCGTGCCGTAGATGCGGTCGCCGGCGTCGCCCAGGCCGGGAACGATGTAGGCAGCTTCGTTGAGATGGTCGTCGATGGCGCAGGTATAAATATGTACGTCGGGGTCCTTTTCGGTCAGTGACTTGAGGCCCTCGGGGGCCGCGACGATGCACAGCATGCGGATGTCCTTGACACCGCGCTCGCGCAGGTAGCTGATGGCCATCTCGGCCGAACCGCCCGTGGCGAGCATGGGGTCGACGACCAGGCAGATGCGCTGGTCGATATCCTTGGGCATCTTGCAGTAATACTCATGCGGCTCGTGGGTAACCTCGTCGCGCTCCATGCCGATGTGGCCCACGCGAGCGGAGGGCACCAGGTCGAGGATGCCGTCGACCATGCCAAGGCCCGCACGCAGGATGGGCACGATGGCGAGCTTTTTGCCGGCAAGCTGCTTAAACGTTGCGGTGGTGATGGGGGTCTCGACTTCGACGTCTTCCATGGGCAGGTCGCGCATGGCCTCGTAGCCGTCAAAAAGTGCGAGCTCGCGCACGAGCTGGCGGAACTGGTTGGTGCCGGTGTTTTTGTCGCGCAGGATCGACAGCTTGTGCTGGACGAGCGGGTGATCGACAAGCGTCACACGGGACGTATCGTAGGTGACGGTCATGGGTTGATTGCCCCTTTCGTTGCGGCCGGAAGATGGCCTTGCTGACAAGGCACGCAGCAACGTTGCCGCCGCACGCCATGCATTAGTTTAGCGGTTTGTTGTATCGAGCAGCCCATCGCAGCCCTACTGTGCGGTACTGAGCGAGCGCCTGACTGCATCACACCAGCCCGCAAGGTTTTGTTCGCGGCGCTCGGCGGACATGTGGGGAAGGAAGGTCCTAACGATCTGGGCATTTTGCTCCAGCTCTTCCAGGTCTTCCCAATAGCCGACGGCAAGACCCGCCAAGTACGCGGCACCGATTGCCGTGGTCTCCACCGTCTCGCATTGCAGCACGGGGATATCCAGCAGGTCGGCCTGGAATTGCATGATGAACTCGTTGCGCGAGGCACCGCCATCGACAGACAGGCGCTCGATCGAAAGCCCCACGTCCTGCTCCATGGCGCGCAGCACGTCGTAGCTCTGATATGCCATGGATTCGCAGGCGGCACGTACGATAGTCGCACGGCTCGAGGCGCCGGTCAGACCGCACACGATACCGCGGGCATGCGGGTCCCACCAGGGAGCGCCCAGACCCGCAAAGGCGGGAACGAAGTAGCAGCCCTCGTTGTCGCTAATCGAAGCGGCGAGCTGTGCCGACTCCCTCACGCTCGAGATGATGCCCATGTTGTTGCGAAGCCAGTTCATGGTGGAACCGGCGGCAAAAATAGAGCCCTCGAGCGCATAGCTGACCTTGCCGTCCGCAGCGATACCGATGGTGGAGACCAGGCCATTCTTGGATTCGACGATCTCGTCGCCGGTGTTCATGAGCATAAAGCAGCCCGTGCCATAGGTGTTTTTGGTCTGGCCGGGATGGAAACAGCAGTGTCCGAACAGCGACGCCTGTTGGTCGCCCGCCACACCCATGATGGGCGGCATGTTGGTCATGATGTCGCTCGCGACGCGACCGTAGTCACCGGAGCTCCAACGGACCTCGGGCATCATGGCACGCGGGATGTCGAAGAGAGACAGCAGGTCATCGTCCCAGTCCAACGTATGAATATTGAAGAGTGCCGTGCGACTGGCGTTGGTGTAGTCGGTGGCGAAGGTTTGGCCGCCGGTGAGGTTATAGATGAGCCAGGTATCGATGGTGCCAAACATGAGGTCGCCCGCCGCCGCGCTCTCGCGCGCGCCGTCGACGTTGTCGAGAATCCACTGCACCTTGGAGGCTGAGAAATACGGGTCGAGCGTGAGTCCCGTGCGGGAGCGCACCAGCTCCTCGCAACCCTGTTCAACCAACGCGTCGATTGCCGGCGCGGTACGACGGCACTGCCATACGATGGCGTTGTAGATGGGCTGGCCGCTTATGCGGTCCCAGACCACCGTGGTCTCGCGCTGGTTGGAGATACCGATGGCGGCAATGCGGTCAGAATGGATGCCGCTCTTAAACTGGACCTCCATCATCACGCCGATCTGGCTGGCAAGCACCTCCGTGGGATCCTGCTCCACCCAGCCGGGGCGCGGGAAGCTGGTTTTGACGCTACGACGCGCCTGGGCGACGATGCAGCCGTACTCGTCGACGATGGTCGCGAGTACCGAGGTGGTGCCGCAGTCGAGCGCCATGATGTAGGAACCGCCAAAGCTAAACGAGGCGTCTTCCATGCCCAGGCTACCTAGATTCAACGACATCGCTTACACCTTTCTATTGCATCGGGTCGGACAGGACCCGTTCGATCTCTGATGCGGGAAGCGCGCCTTGGCGCAGGATCTGGAGCTCGCCGTGCTGAAACGACACGATGGTTGAGGCGTCGCGACACGGGGTCTCACCGGCGTCGACGGCCACATCGACCCCCTCCAGGATGCGCTCCTCCACCGTGACAAAACTTGCCGGCGCGGGCGCGCCATGCGTGTTGGCGCTGGTGCAGGCAAGAGGGCTGCCGCAGGCGCGGATGAGCGCTTGCACCACGGGCGAGGCCGAAGCGCGAAGTGCCACCGTGTCGTCGGCGGCGCGCATAAAGGTCGGCACGCAGGGGGCCGCCTTGACCACGATAGTCAGGGCGCCCGGCCAGCATCGTCGCGCGAGTACGCGGGCATCTTCCGGGATATCCACGCCATAGCGGCCGAGTGCTTCGACGCCATCGACCAGCCAAGCGACGGTTTGCGTGAGTTCACGTTGCTTGAGAGTGAAGATACGGCGATAGCCGGTGCCGAGCGCAGGGACTGCGGCGCCGTTGACGGCAGCCTGCGGATCGCGCGGCCACGATGGGAATTCACTTGTATCTTGAGGCACGGCGTCCGAGAAGGCGTTGACTGCCACGGCGACACCATAGACGGTCTCGGTCGGGATCAGGGCCAAGCCGCCACAGCGGAGTACCTCGGCCGTACGCTCAACGGCGAGCCGATGCGGCTCCCGCGCGCTCCCTCGAATACCCGATAGACCGTCTGCATGTGTATGCCAGCCCCTTACGCTCTGGTGCAAGTTTGTTTACTGTGGGGCATTCTCGCACGAAACGTTCAACCTATTTGCCCAGAGCGCATGTTGGTTTGGTGAGCGGCTCGAGTAGTCGGTGAAAGTGAGGGGGTTAATTGAAGATTTTTAGCGCGCAAGCGTAACGGTACGATCGGGAAACTCGATGCTTGCAACCAGTTTTCCGCCGAGGCTCTCTGCGTACCTGCTCAGCGTGTCGAGCCTCATCGAACCCAACTCCCCACGCTCGAGCTCGGATACACGTTTTTGAGAAACGCCCATCGACTGGGCGACCGACGCCTGTGTTAGATCTTTTAACCTGCGAATCTGAGCAAGCTTATAGGCTTCGATACGATCGCGAGTCCTCTCCTGCTCGGCGGTAATGGAGTCGCGTGTTATCCCGCGAGATTCCATATACTCATGCAGTTCCATCTCGATCGAGCCTCCTTACGTGGCGACGGTATATTTGCTCGGCCCTTGGAATGTTGATCGCATACCAACCGTTCCATTTTGCCCTTGACGATCCCGCTCGCGACTTATCACCCGCCAATAGCAATACCGCCTGGCGCTTGGGGTCAAAGGCGAAGAGGATGCGAATCACCTGCCCACCACACGACGTCACTCTCAGCTCCTTTAAATGATGAAGCTTCGAGCCCTTTACGCGGTCAACCAGCGGACGACCAAGGCTGGGACCTTCCTTCTCGAGCACCAAAAGGTCTGCATAAATCTGCTTCAGCGTAGCTTCATCCTGCTCATCAAGCCAAGGTTCAATGTAATCAAGCACGATACGGTACCGATGCAGCTGATTTGACATACCTTTCTCCTTCTATAGTAGAAGTTTTACGGTATATTGCAAGGACAAATTTGCGCAAATGTCTATTTATTCAGCTTAAATACGCTGTTTGGGCTCGGTGACGATGGCTCGAACGATGCGGGGACGATCGGTGAGGTCGTGGACGATACGCACGTCCGAAAGGCCTGCCTGGCGACAGAGCTCGGCCGCGGCATCGAGGGCGCCCTCGTAGAGCTCGCAGGCAAACAGGCCGCCGGCGCGCAGCATGTAAGGCGCCGCATTGAGCAGGCGGCGGAAGATGTCCAGGCCGTCGGCACCGCCCTCGAGCGCCAAGTCGGGCTCAAAGTCCTTGACCTCGTGCGGCAGCGAGCGCATGACGCCGGTCGGGATGTAGGGCGGGTTGGAAACGAGCACGTCGAAGGTGCCCCACTCTTCGCGGGGAATGGAGCTCACCAGGTTGGTGAGACTAAAGGCAACCTCATCTGCCGTGAGGCCGAGCGCGTCGCGGTTTTTGGTGGCCAGATCGATGGCGCGCGGCTCGATATCGGTGGCGGTGCAGGTAACGTGGCCGCGGCGCTCCCAGGCAAGGGAGAGCGAGATGCAACCCGTGCCGCAGCCGACCTCGAGAACGCGGGCGATACGGGGCTCGGCTGGGGCAGGCGCAGCGGCATCCTGAGCCGAAGCCGTCTCCTGGCCGGCACCCTCGATGGCGATGCCGTATTCGTCGAGCTCGGGCTCGGGGGTTTCCATGGCCTCTGCTTCTGCCGCTTCGGCTTCTGCTGCCTGCGCGGCGGCTTCCTCGGCCTCGCGGTCGGCCAGTTCCTCGGCATAGGCACGGCTGCCCAGTACATCGCCGCCTAGCGCCGCCTCATCGGCAGCCGTCAGGTTAGCGGCACGGCGCTCGGCGGTCGCCCGTTCGTCTGCCAGCGCGGCCTCGGCCTTGCGTGCCTCCTCGACCTCATCGTTCCAAGGCAGCTCAACACGCTGACGGGCAGCAGCCTCGGGGCTCAGCACCTCGGCATCCAGATAATTGAGGACTTCCTCGACGAGCATCTCGGTCTCGGGGCGCGGAATGAGCACACCGGGGGCGCACGCGACGTCGATCATGCGAAACTGCGTGCTGCCCGTGATGTATTGCAGCGGCTCGCCCTTAGCGCGGCGGACAACGGCCGCATGCATGGTCTCGAGCTGGGCCGCGTTAAGCGTCTCGTCCATACGCATATATAGGTCAATGCGCGCCAGGCCCGTGGCGGCGCACAGCAGCCACTCGGCAGAAAGACGGGGGTGCTCCTCGCCGCGCTCGGCCAGGTACTCCTTGGTCCACTCGAGACAACGCTTGATGGTCCAGATCTCGTTTGCCATGGGGCCCTCCCCTCTTAAGCGCCGGACGGCGCGCGAATGTCGGAGCAGATTGTACGCGAGGCCAGCGCATGGCAAGGGGCGATTGAAGGCGATTATCGAGAATCAGCCTAGAATTTTGCTTGGAACCTGCCTAAAATGTTCATTCGTCGACGTCTAAATCTGCATTCGTCAAGCTTTTGGCAAGGTTGCCCAAAACTGACCAATATCTAACCAAGAACTTGCCACATCGCTTGACGCACGACCCATCAAAAATCGCCCCGCGACTTCTTGGACGATTTTTTGAGCATTATTTTGGTAATCGACCGACGCTTTAAGCAGGTAAATGGCCCATAGGCTACCAAGTCAGCCCAAATAAACCAACATAGCAATTTCCCAAAATGATCCGTAGGGGACGGAGGAAAACGGATCACTGGCACCGCATCGATGCAGAATGATCCGTTTTCCTCCGTCCCCAAGGGATCATTCAAGTGCCAACCAAGATAACGCCGATGTCCTGACAATGCCAGCGAGCGGGTCGCATTTGAGACAAGGTGACGTGAAACGAAAGGGCGCTGACCTTCTGGTCGCG
>CAJLAN010000050.1 GCA_905204635.1 uncultured Collinsella sp.
AACAAATCCAAGTTAGACCATTTCAAATGGTTCGATGTCTGCCCGGATGCGACACATCTGGTGTGTCCATCCTCGCAGTATCCGGTTCTCAAGGTGCACGCCTGCGCCGGTTCCCGGTTGCACCGGGCCGCGCGGCAAGGAGATATATTGCCAGACCGGAGGGGCCCCGTGGGCGGGAATCGCGCACTCCATATTTTGTTCACAAATGAATAGGTCCCTCAGTCGCATCGCTGAGGTTAAAACTGAAGCATTGGCTTCTGATATTGGCGATGACCAGCTGTTTTATGAGTATTGAGACATCGGTCATCTCTGGAGCGCTACTTTACTCCAAAGGCATCAGCTATTTGTTTCCCATCGGTAAAAGGCGGGTTTTGTTCGCCAAGCGTTCTTATATATAGATAGATACGGGTTCGAACCCGTGCACCGGCAACAAAAAAGCGGCCGGCATCCGCCAGTCGCTTTTCTATTCTATGGTGGGCCGTCAGGGGTTCAGCCTGCTTCGCAGGCGGCCGCTGCGGCGCTTTCGCGCCTTGCGCGCTGCGCTGACAAACGCTCACGCGTTTACTCAGCTCCGCGCCCCGACGGGTTCGAACCCGTGCACCGGCAAAAAAAGCGACCAACCGGAGTTGATCGCTTTCTATTCCATGGTGGGCCGTCAGGGGTTCGAACCCTGGACCTTGGGATTAAAAGTCCCCTGCTCTGCCAGCTGAGCTAACGGCCCGCGGGTGGCATTGTACCACGGTCTGGGACTATTCCCAACTCCATTGGCCGTTCTGGAAAATCACAACTTCACGTCCATCAGGCGTAATGCCCGTAATATCGATGTCGTCCGTGCCGATCATAAAATCGACGTGCGTGCTCGAGACGTTAACACCATGCTCCAGGAGCTCCTCCTTGGACATGTCGTACCCACCCTCGATGCATTCGGGGAAACCGACACCTAGCGCGAGATGGCAGCTAGCGTTCTCGTCATAGAGCGTATCGTAGAACAGAACACCACTTTCGCGGATCGGCGTGTTCTTGGAAATGAGCGCGACCTCTCCCAGGTGAGCAGCGCCCTCGTCAGTATCGATGATACTTGCGAGCGTTGCCTTGCCCACGCGGGCGTCGTAGTCCACCACGCGGCCGCCCTCGAACTTAATCCAAAAATCGTCGACTTTATTGCCGTGGTGGATGAGCGGCATGGCCGAGTACACGATACCGTCGGCGCGCATGCGATCGGGCGAAGTGAAGACTTCCTCGGTGGGAATGTTGGGGAAGAAGGGGTGCCCATCGGGCGTCTTGCCCTTGCCGCCGGCCCACTCGTGACCCTTCGTCATGCCAATCGTCAGATCGGTTCCATTTGCCGCGGTGTAATGCAGGCAGTCGAAACGATTGTCGTTCAGGAAACGCAGGTTCTTTTCGAATGCGGCGTCATGGAGCTCCCAGTCGCTCTCTGGGTCCTGGCCATCGGCGCGAGCGGTGTGCAGAATCGCATTCCACAGCTTATAGATTGCAACCTCATCGGCGTCTCCCGGGAACACCTCGCGCGCCCAAGCCACGACCGGAGCGCCGGCGATGCACCACGGATTGATGTTGTAATCCAGTCCACGGCGGAAAACTTTGCACTGCGTGTTCTTTGCCTTAGAAGCTGCAGCGGGCTTAGCGGGATCGATGCCCTTAAGGGCGGCGGGGTCCGCACCCTCGATAAAGATAAAGCAGGCACCGTCCTGGGCCAGGGAATCCAGCTGCAGGCGCTTCCACTCGGGCGTCTGCTCAAAATAGCTTTTCTCGACATGCTCGTACGTGAGCCTCGTCACGGCATCATCGGCCCAGATGACCGTCACGTGGCCGGCGCCGGCAGCATAGGCCTCCGCGACCACCACGCGCGCAAACGGCGCGCACTCAACCGGAGACTGAACGACAACTTCCTGGCCGGGCTTAACGTTTACGCCCTTGCGGACAACCAGGCGCGCATAGTTTTTAATCTTGGGCTCCAGGGACTTCATACCCTCCAGGGCCTCTTCGACCGTCAGGGCAGCTCGAATCATGTGCCACTCCATCTATCTATAGAACAGTAAAAAGGCGCGCCGCAAAAACGACGCGCCTTATATCTTAGCGATAAGTATGTATGCAAACGCTACTTCTTCTTGGAGTCCTTCTTGTCCTCCTCGGCAGCTGCGCGCTCGATAAGAGCGTTGAGCTTGTTCTCGGACATGCCCTCGGCCTGCGCGCGGTACATGTTGCGCAAGGGACGAATACGAGCGAAGTCGTAGATAAAGTCACCTAGGATGATGACATAGGACAAAACGATGCCGACCATCTGGACAGGGCTGGACACCATGCCAGCGGGAGCGAAGTACAGCGAGGCCCAAATTGCCACGACGAGCACCATGCCAATGGCGAGCACAATCCACCAGATGCGACGGCGCTTGGTGTAGTCCTCGTCCTGCTTGAGGAGGATATTCGACACCGTATAGATGCGGTCCTCCTTGGCGCGCTGCTTAGCCTTGCGGGCGCGCTTCTCCTCTTTAGAGAGGCCCTCGAGGTTCTCGCCCTTCTCGAGCTCTTTGCGGCGTGCCTTAGACGAAGCCGGCACGACGCGAACGGAGCTCGCTGCTTGGCGGGCGGGCTTAGCAGATGCGGCAGACTTGCGCGCAACCCCGGTAACTTCGTGGGATTGCGTGCGCTTGTTCGTGGCGCTACGGGTACTCACTTATGCGTTCTCCTTCATGCTTGTGAACTGGGAGCCCGTGATGATCTGGAAGGCCTCGCGATAGCGCTCGGACGTGCCATCGATGACCTCGGCGGGCAGGTGCGGGGTCTCCCCCGTCATATCCCAGTTGGCCTTGAGCCAATTGCGGACGAATTGCTTGTCGTAGCTAGGCTGGATCTTGCCCTCCTCGTAGCTGGCAGCAGGCCAGAAACGGCTGGAGTCGGGCGTGAGGCACTCGTCGATCAGCGTGACCTTGCCATCGATGACACCAAACTCGAACTTGGTGTCGGCAATGATGATGCCACGGGTCGCGGCGTACTCGGCAGCGGCCTTGTAGATCTTGAGGGAAAGGTCACGAATCTGCGTGGCGATGTCCTCGCCCACGATCTCGCAGCAACGCTCGAACGAGATGTTCTCGTCGTGGTCACCGATCTCGGCCTTCGTGGACGGCGTGAACAACGGCTCGGGAAGCTTGGAAGCCTCGGTCAGGCCCTCAGGCAGCTGGATGCCGCAGACGGTGCCGTTCTCGTCGTAGGTCTTCTTGCCCGAACCGGTCAGATAGCCGCGGACGATGCACTCGATAGGAATCGTCTGGGCCTTCTTAACCAGCATGGCGCGGCCAGCGAGGTAGTCACGATACTCAGCAAACTCCTCGGGGAAATCCGCCGGGTCGATGGAAACGAGATGGTTGGGGACGATGTCGGCAAACTTATCGAACCAGAATGCCGAGATGCGATTGAGCACCTCTCCCTTAAACGGAATCTCGTCGGGAAGAATGAAGTCGAACGCAGAAATGCGGTCGGTGGCGACCATCAGCAGGTTTTCACCGGCATCGTAAATATCACGAACCTTGCCACGGGAATCCGGACGACGCTCCATCGTTGTCACGTGAGTCACTCCTTACCTAAATACGACAGAAATGCGGGTTCTTTCCCGCATGTTTTCGCAAACTCGGAGCGGCAGGGACGCGGCCCCTCCTTCACCGAATAGCGAAAAGCTAGTGCTCCATTGTAGTAGATGCCGCGTCCGCCGTGTGCTCGCGGGGCAGATGAATTGTAAAAGTCGTACCCTTTCCAAGCTCCGACTCCACGGATATGTAGCCATGGTGACGCTCGACGATCTGCTTGGTCACGGCGAGGCCGACGCCCAGGCCGCCAGCTTCGCGGGCGCGGCTGGCATCGGCGCGCCAAAACCGCCCGAAAATGCGCGACAGATCGTCCTTGGCAATACCGATGCCGGTATCAGAAACGGCAATGCTGACGTGCCTGCGGTCACTGAGCACCGACACCACGACCCAACCGCCCTCGGGGGTGTAGCGCATGGCGTTGCTCATGAGGTTGATAACACATTGCGTGATCATGTCGGGATCGGCCTCGACGACATCGTCGTGCCCTTGGGTTTCATCTGCAAAGCGAAGACGAAGGTCACGGTCGGCAAACAGACGCTCCTGGCCGTTCACAATCGATCGCACGAACGGAACCATGTCCACCGGTTCTAGATTGAGCGGAGCCGTGCTGTTTTCCATACGCGATAGGTCGAGCATCTGCTGCACCAGACGAGCCAGGCGACGCGTCTCGGAAGCAACGGTCTCCAAATGCTCATCGTCGGTGGGATACACGCCATCCTGCATGGCCTCGACCGTTGCGAGCATGGCCATAAGCGGCGTACGAAGCTCGTGTGCGACATCCGAGGTCAGGCGCTTTTCGTGCTTCATATCTTTCTCGAGCGAGGTGGCCATCTCGTCAAAGGTCTCACCCAGCTGATCGATTTCATCGTCGCCGCGCAAACCGGTACGAGCGGACAAATCGCCGTCGCGAATTTGCTTGGCCGTGCTCGTAATACGATGAATCGGCTTGGTGAGCATGCGAGACACGAGCGATCCGATAACGACCGAAATGCAGATTGCAACAACCGCGGCGAGGGCCATGGCGTTAAAGGTCTTCTCCCTAAACGCAGAATCTGCCTTGGTGAGCAGAGCGTCGGAGCCGATGGCCCACAGCTTTACCTGTCCGACATGCTCGCCGGAAGACGTTACAATCTCGACGTTAGCAACGCTATCGGAGTCGGTTGGAGCAGGCGAGACCGGGCTATGCGATGCCCTCTTGCCGCTCGTGTCGTCGGTCGTAGCCTGGTTTTCGCGTACATCGGCGGTGACGCTTGCCGAGGGCCAGGAATCGTCATAAACGATCACGCCCTTTTTATTGACGACCTGCATGCCCAGATCGTCGGAAACCAAACTCGACGTTGCGACCGTGCGCAGTTCTCCCGCGGTCCAAGAGCCGTTTTCCTCATATGAGGTCGCCAACTTCTCGGCAGCGGAATTTGCGATTTCGACGATATTGGAGCGTGTGTAATCCGAAAAAACCGTGCCCCACACAACAGAGACAACGCCCACCAGCACCAATACTGTCATGAGCGATGTCAGAGCAAAAGCAAGTGCCATGCGCGAGGGATAGCTCATCGTTGGCCGTGAATCGGAACGAGGCGTGTTCCAACTAGCCTTGGAACCCGCCTCGCTCTCCTGCTTGTGCTTTTGTCCGATTTCAAAGCGCGCAGGTGTCATATGTGATTTCCCTATTTCTCGTCCGACTTATCGGTCTTGACCGGAGCCTCGAAGCGATAGCCGACACCGTGGACGGTGTAGAGCCACTTGGGCTTCTTGGGATCATCGCCCAGCTTGGCGCGAAGATTCTTCACGTGGCTATCGATGGTGCGCTCATAGCCCTCAAAGTCGTACCCAAGCACCTTCTCGACCAGCTCCATGCGGTTATACACACGGCCGGGATGGCGGGCAAGCGTGGTGAGCAGCTTGAACTCGGAAGCCGTCAGATCGACTTCCTTGCCCTCGACCAAGATCTTGTGGCCCGAGATATCGATGACCAGATCGCCGAAGTCGAGCACCTCGACGGCGGGCTCGTCGGCCTGATGGGCACGGCGGAACAGAGCGCGAACGCGGGCGACGAGCTCGCGCGGCGAGAACGGCTTAATCAGATAGTCGTCGGCGCCGAGCTCAAGACCGATAATACGGTCCTCGATCTCGCCCTTAGCCGTCAGCATGATGATGGGGACATCCGAGGTATCGCGAATGGTGCGGCAAACGCGCTCGCCGGGAATCTTGGGGAGCATAAGGTCGAGCACGACCAGGTCGAACTGATGCTTCTCGAACTCCTCGATCGCGGACTGGCCGTCGCCGACGCCCACAACCCAGTAGCCTTCGCGCTCGAGATAGGCAGCGACGGCGTCACGGATTGCCTTCTCATCCTCGACCAGCAGAATCTTTTTTGCATCTGAAGCCATAACACGGCCCCCCTGTCTCAATTAGCTAAGAACAAGCCCATTTTAACGCACCTGAGCCCGCCGGATGCCGCTATGACGCGGCAGCTCGGCGGGCGGTACTCACAATTACAACCCGCTTATTCCCCTGTTGGCGCCTTTTTAACCCCTCTAAGCTTAAAGAGAGAATAGGCGTGCAGTGACCGTCTCTGGTATACCCTGGCTGTTGCGCACCGTGGCGTACGTAAGGAATGAGTCCGATTTTCCCGCCGTAGCTGGATAATCGCCATACTCCAAAGCGCGGTCGGGCGACAGCAGTGAGCCATAGGTCTTGGCAGAGGTGTCGATCAGGAAATGCGACGCCTGTACCTTAACAAGGTATTTATTCTTCTTGCCAGCCGCACATGCGAGCGGCTCGCGTGACAGAAAGAGGTACGGCCCTCCCTCATTACCGATATACGTGCCCATGTTGCCTAGGCTGCCCACACCGCTATAGGTCGCCTCGATAGAAAACACGAAGGTATCGCCCATATATACGGCCTCGAAAGGCGAGACTGACGAGGGAAGGACCAGCTGGGCACGCTTGGTGTTGTTGCCGTCGGTCAGATCGATTGCCGTTATGCCGTAGTAGACGCCCTCGTCGTTGCGAACACGCGGCGAGATGGTCAAAATGCCGTCGCTCGCGCGCGGGGCCGATGCAAAGCGGCCCGTCGATTTCCAAATTACCTCGGCCTTGGATTCATCAAGCGAGCGACGATAGCAAAACGAATCACTACTCGTTTTATTGCCGCCTGCCGAAGGCATTTTATACCAGATAACCGATGACCCGAACGCCGTAAACAGTGGCGGATCATAGTCCTTGCCACCTCGATCGAGCTCAGCCACATCGCCAGAGAGCGAAGCGCCCGACAGATTTTGAGCGTAGAGCTTCCACGATGAATTGGCAAAGTTCATCTCAACCCACGCGAATACGCCGTCGCCGGCACGGACATCGTAGAATGCATATCCCGTGCCCTCGACAGGATCTTCGATTAATGTGGTAAGCGAGCCATCGCCCAGGTTGAGCACACCGAGTGTGTTGGCGTGCAGTGCCGATGCGGGCGCCATCATCGCCGCGGCGTAATCGCCGTCGCAGTAGTACAGCAGCGTACCCAGCGGCAGCGTCCACGACGCCGCCGGCTCAAAATCGATGTCGACTGCCTCGTACTCATCCGTAATCGAGATGATTTTGGAATCGTCCTTGATAACCTGCGGCTCGCCGGCGGCATCATCGCTGGTGCCCGTTTTTTTCGAGCATCCGGCAAGCAACGTGGCAGCGCCCGCGGCAGCCCCACCGAGCACAAAGCCGCGACGCGATATTCCGTTCTTGATGTGATCGGCGATACCCATTAGGCGATCTCGGCGCGAGCGGCCTCGATAGCGCGCGTAAGCTGGTCGGCGCAGGAGGTCTTTTTCATACCGCAGGTATTACCGGCGAGAACCTCGATTACGCGATCGGCAGGAGCACCCTCGACCAGCCTGGAGATGGCCTTGAGGTTACCATCGCAGCCGCCGGTAAACTCAACGCCCATCACCTTGTTGCCGTCATCGGAAAGGTCAAGGTGAATATTGCGAGCACACACGCCCTGAGGCTTGTAATCAAACGAAATCATGCGATCCCCTCTCAGAATGTTATTCGAGACGACTATTATCCCCGTCTTTCCCTAAATGCAACGAGGCGCTTTGCCGGCAACACACATTACCAGCAAAGCGCCCTAAAAAGCTAACGTTATGCCCGAACCTACTCGAAGCTCAGCCGCTCCAGACGATCAAAGACCGTGTCAATACGGGTGAGGAAGTCCCACGGATCAAAGATCTCATCGAGCTTTTCCTGGCTGACGGTGCAGCGCGGGTCAGCCTCGAGACGCTCCTTAAAGGTAGGGCCGGAGACACAATCCTGTACCTCGTGCCAGGTTGCCATGGCGTTCTCCTGCACAATGGCGTACGCGTCCTCGCGGGTGATGCCCGTGTCGACGAGGGCGAGCAGCACCTTGGAGGAGAAGATGAGGCCGCGGGTCTTATTGAGGTTGGCCATCATGCGGGCAGGGTACAGCTGCAGGCCGTCGATAACGCGAATGAGGCACTGGAACATGTGGTCGAGCGCGATGAAGCTATCGGCCTGGGCGACGCGCTCGGCAGAGGAGTGCGAAATGTCACGCTCGTGCCACAGGGCGACGTTGTCGAAGGCAACCTGCGCGTTGGCCTTCACGACGCGCGACAGGCCGCAGACCTTCTCCATGGTGATGGGGTTGCGCTTGTGCGGCATGGCGGAGCTGCCCTTTTGACCCTTACGGAACGGCTCCTCGGCCTCGAGTGTATCGGTCTTCTGCAGATTGCGGACCTCGGTAGCGATGCGCTCACAAGTGGCCGCGGTGGTGGCAAGAACGCCGGCGAGGTAGGCGTGATGGTCGCGGCTGATAACCTGCGTGGACAGCGGGTCGTGAACCAGGCCCAGGTGCTCGCAGACATATTCCTCGACAAACGGCTCGATGGAGCTGTACGTGCCGACAGCGCCCGAGATGGCACCAAAGGCAACGTTCTTGCGGGCATCCTCAAGACGATCCAGATCGCGCTTGAGCTCCCAGGCCCAAGAGCCAAACTTCATGCCGAAGGTCATCGGCTCGGCGTGGATGCCATGAGTACGGCCGGCGCAGAGCGTGTTGCGCTCCTCGAAGGCACGACGCTTGCAGATCTCGCCGAGTTTCTTGACGTCCTCGATGATCAGGTCGCAGGCCTGGGTGAGCTGGTAGCACAGGGCCGTGTCGCCCAGATCGGAGCTGGTCATGCCATAGTGAACCCAGCGGCTGGGCTTGGGGTCGCCCTCGGGAACATCGGCATCGATGTATTCCTTCATGTTGGTCAGGAAGGCAATGACGTCGTGGCGCGTGACTTCCTCGATCTCATCGACCTTCGCCTTCTCAAAGTTGGCATGGTCGCGGATCCACTGGGCCTCGTCTTTGGAAATACCGATCTTGCCGAGCTCCGCCTGGGCCTCGCAGGCCAAGACCTCGATCTCCTGCCAAATGGCGTACTTGTTCTCGAGGGAGAAAATGTGTCCCATCTCCGGGCGGGTATAGCGATCGATCATAGCGGCTCCTTTTTGGTTATTGGCACGTTGGTCGTAACCCAACCATTGTACCGTGCGCAGGTGCAAGTATGGGCAGCAGGCATTAACCTAACATTTTGGAATTGGAGCGGGCAACGGGACGTCCGCGTATTTGCTTCGCAAATCCGCACCGGCTGCGGTCGGCAGACCCGGTCCGCGCACACGCACGGGCACAGCGGGTTGGACCCGACGTTCCCGAGGTCCCCCG
>CAJLAN010000051.1 GCA_905204635.1 uncultured Collinsella sp.
GAGGGCTTCTACACCCAAGACGAGCCGAGCAACGGCCTGCTTGGCCAGACGCGCCGCGGTGAAGCTGGGTCGGTTGCCGTGTATACGCGCTCCGGTCAGCTGGTCGGCGATGACTCCCGCCATGCCACGACGTATAACCCGCCTTCGCGCTCGCAGGACAGTGTTGCGAGCGGTTATCGTCCTGGTGCCTATGACACGCCGTCGAGCTACGCCGAGAATACCCGCGCCCGTGCCGCCGCTGCACCCGCGCCTGCACCGAGCGATGCCTCGGCCTATGCGAGCAATATCATCAACGCCACGCCGCAGCTGCCGGCCTATGTCCTGCGCCCCGAGAGCTATGACGACGTGGAGACCGTGGTGCGCCGCGTTCGCACCAAGCAGCCTGTCGCACTGATTTTTGTGGGCGTACGCACCGAACTTGCCAAGCGCGTCTTGGACTTCTCTTACGGCTTTGCCTGCGGTCTGGGTGCCACGGTCAAGGAGGTGGGCGACCGCGTGTTCATGGTGCTGCCCGCCGGTTGCGAGGTCAAAGATTCCGATCTCAAGAAGCTTCGTGCCGACGGCTACCTTAAGTAAAGACAAGACGAGGAGATTCCCATCAACATCTACACTATCGTCCAGCTGGTCAACACGCTGTTCAACTTCTATTCCACGCTCATTGTCGTCTACTGCTTTATGACGTGGATTCCCATGAAGCAGGGTGGTTTGCTTCAGGATATTGCCGCGGTGCTTGATAGCGTGTGCGGTCCGTGGCTCAACCTGTTCCGTCGTTTCATCCCGCCGATGGGCGGTATCGATTTTTCGCCGGTCGTTGCGATTATTGCGTTGCAGTTGGTGCAGAGGCTGGTTCTGCAGCTTCTTATAGGTATACTCGTGTAGAACTGACTTAGTAACTTACGTCGGGCGTGTAGCGCCGAGGCGATGAAAAAGGAGACTTGTTATGGCTATTACCCCTGCAGACATCCAGGCTCAGACTTTCTCTGAGGCCAAGCGTGGCTACGATCCTGCTGAGGTCGACGTCTTCTTGGAGACGCTGTCCTCCGAGGTTGACGCTATGCTCGCTAAGATCGTCGACCTTAAGGGTCGCCTGACTGCTACCGAGCAGCAGCTTGCCGATGCGCAGGCTCAGCTTGCCCAGGCTCAGGATGCCACCGCCCAGGCCGTTCCTGCCGCCCCCGTGGCTGCTCCCGCCCCTGACTTCTCCGCTCAGGAGCGCCAGATTTCCGCTGCCCTGATCGCTGCCCAGCAGACCGCTGAGACCATCGTCAACGATGCCAACGAGAACGCTGAGCGTATCCGCAACGAGGCTGACGCCAAGGCCCGCGAGGTTATCCGCCAGGCTCTGACCGAGAAGCAGGCCGAGCTCGAGGAGATCGATCGTCTCAAGGCTTCCCGTGAGGAGTTCAAGGCAGAGTATCTCAAGCTCATCCAGCACTTCATGGACGATGCCCAGAATTCCTTCCCGGCCGATCTGATGGCCTCCACGCCGGTCGGTTCTGCCGCTTCTCCTGCAGTGACTGTTCCCGCCGAGCCGCTGCCCGTCGCTGACCCGGTTGTCCCCGTGGCCGATCCCTTCGCCCCGATCGACAACTTTGCTGCCGACGACCTGGACTAACATTCGGCCTACAATTTAGTGCCTAGAAAGGACCCGCAGCTTGCGGGTCCTTTTTTATGACTGTGCCGGAGTGCGTAACATAAAAAACCGAGCCCTGCACATAATGGCGCAGAACTCGGCGAACGGGTGAGCGGTCAAGGGTAGGTTTTAAGGCATGTCCCAAAACCTACTTGAGGAGGAAGTCGGAGAGGGGAATGGTACGGGCCTCGCGATGCTCGGGATCGGCGATGTGGTCGGCAGGATATCCACAGACGAGCATGTGATAGGGATAGACGCCCTTGGGCAGATTGAACTGCTCCTGCGCCACCTCAGGCTTAAAATGGCCTACCCAGCACGTTCCCAGGCCCTGCTCGGTGGCCTCCATCATCATCTGATCGCAGACGATCGAAGTATCGATGGCACTCGAGTTCATCTGATCATACGGGCGCACCCAGGCATCATCGGTAACGCTGCAAATAAGGAAGATAAGCGGAGCGCCAAAGATAGACCCATCACGAGCAAACCGAGGCTGACAAGCAGCTGCCTTCTCCAGAAGCTCAGGCGTATCCAACACCATCACACGGGCTGGATGGTTATTACAAGCAGAAGGAGCAATGCGTCCAGCCTCAACAATGGCATCCACCACAGCCTGCTCCACAGCCCGAGCCTCAAATTCACGACAAGAATACCGACCCCGAGCCAGATCCAAATAAGACATACAAGCCCTCCAACAATTAAAAATCAAACAAACCCAAAGTAACCCAAACAGTACCCAAAGCAGCAATCAGCCAATCGCTCATCGAATACCAAAGTAAAACCCCGAGCAATCAAGGGCCATCACAGCAAAGGCCCCACCACGCTCAACCCCTCAGCCAAAGTTCCCAATGGTGGTACGTAAGGGAGCGGGCCCGACCACTAATACCTTTTGAACGACTCTGCTTGCAGCCGGAGCGAAAGGGGGAAATCTCGGCCCCTCCCGCCCCAGCCGGACAACTCAACCTACACCGTGTGCTGCGGCAGGTCCTGCAGGGCGATGACGTCCATGCCCATGTCGTTGGCGCTGCCGTGACCCTGCTGGTCCTCGCGCACGGCCTCGATGGCACTCACGTAGGTGTTGGCGGCAGACATCGCCGTCACGCAGGTCACACCGCGACGCACGGCCTCGGTACGTAGCAGGTAGCCATCGCCACGCGAGCCCGGGCCGTACGGCGTGTTGATGATCACTGCGATCTTGCCATCGGCGATGAGGTCGCCGATGTTGGGACGCTCGCCGTCGTGCGGGCCGCTGATCTTCTCCACGACTTCGCACGTCACGTTGCCGCCGCGCAGCACGCGCGCCGTACCCTCGGTGGAGCAGATATCAAAGCCCAGGTAGCGCAGGATACGGGCGACCGAAAGGATATGACGCTTGTCGCGGTCGCACACGCTGATGAACACCTTGCCGCAGCTCGGATCGGGCAGTTTGTAGTCGATCGCCAGCTGCGTCTTGGCATATGCCTCGGGATAGCTCTTGGCGATACCCATGACCTCGCCCGTCGACTTCATCTCGGGCCCCAGGATAACGTCGGCACCGGGGAAACGACCCCAGGGCATAACGGCTTCCTTCATGCAGAACCAGTCCAGCTGACGCTCGTCGCTCGGCAGGCCCAGGCTCGCGATGGAATCGCCTGCCATGATACGCGCCGCGCACTTGGCCAGCGGCACGCCGGTGGCCTTGGAGATGAACGGCACGGTACGGCTGGCACGCGGGTTGGCCTCGATCACGTAAACAGTCTCGCCCTTGATGGCATACTGCACGTTGACCAGACCGCGGACTCCCAGCGCCATCGCGATGCGGCGCGTGGTCTCGCGGAGCTTCGCCTGCAGGCTCTCGCTAAAGCTGAACGGCGGAATGCAGGTCGCGGAGTCACCGGAGTGGATACCGGCCTCCTCGATATGCTCCAGGATACCGCCGATGTAGACCTCTTCGCCGTCGCACAGGGCGTCGACGTCGGACTCAATCGCTCCCTCCAGGAAGCGATCGAGGTACACCGGGTAGTCGGGGCTAATGCGCGCAGCCTCGGCCATGTAATCGCGCAGATGCTCGGCATCGTAGGCGATCATCATGCCGCGACCGCCCAGCACATAGCTCGGACGCACCAGCAGCGGGTAGCCAATGTGCGCGGCAACGGCTTCGGCCTCCTCAAACGAGGTGGCCTGGCCCGCCGGCGGGTTCATAATGCCCAGCTTGTCGAGCAGGGCGGCAAAACGCTCGCGGTCCTCGGCAAAATCGATGGCGTCGGGCTTGGTACCCATGATGTTCACGCCGCTCTCCTCGAGCATGCGTGCCAGCTTAAGCGGGGTCTGGCCGCCGAGCGTCACTACGACGCCGTCGGGACGCTCAACGTCGATAACGTCCATGACGTCCTCGTAGGTGAGCGGCTCAAAGTACAGGCGGTCGGACGTGTCGTAGTCGGTCGAGACGGTCTCGGGATTGCAGTTGACCATGATGGTCTCAAAGCCGCGGGCCGCCAGCGCATAGCTCGCATGCACGCAGCAGTAGTCGAACTCAATACCCTGGCCGATACGGTTGGGACCGGCACCCAGAATCATCGCCTTGGGCTTGCTTGCCGGCGTGGTCTCGTCGGGGGCAACGCACTTCTTGGCGATCGGGCTCGTGCGGTAAATGTTCTCGTAGGTCTTATAGTGGTATTCCGTGGCACTCGAGAACTCGGCGGCGCAGGTGTCGACCGTCTTCATGCTGGGAACCACGCCCAGACCCTTACGGTAAGCGCGAACAAAACGCTCATCCGAGCCGGTCAGCGCGGCAATCTCGGCATCGCTCGTGCCATACTGCTTGAGCAGGCGCATCGCGTCGGCGTCAATGTCCTCCACGCGCAGGCCGCGGATGCTCTCCTGGACCCGCACCATATCGTTGATGCGGTTGAGATACCACGGATCGATACCGCAGATGGCGTGGATGCGCGCAACATCCCAGCCACGGCGCAGGGCCTCGACCACAAAGAAGATGCGGTGCTCAGTCGGGGTGCCCACGGCCTGGGCGAGCTCATCGTCGCTCAGCTTATCGGCGCCCTCCTTGCCACCGGCACAAATACCCTGGTGCCCGTCCTCCAGCGAGCGCATGGCCTTGCCAAAGGCCTCCTCAAAGGTGCGGCCGATCGCCATGATCTCGCCCACGGCCTTCATGCGCGTGGTGAGCGTGGGGTCGGTGCCCTTGAACTTTTCAAAGGCAAAGCGCGGCACCTTGACCACACAGTAGTCGATCGTGGGCTCAAAGCAGGCGGGCGTGGCCTTGGTGATGTCGTTGACGATCTCGTCGAGCGTGTAGCCCACGGCCAGGCGAGCGGCGGCCTTGGCGATGGGGAAGCCCGTGGCCTTGGAGGCCAGCGCGGACGAACGACTCACGCGCGGGTTCATCTCGATGACAATCAGGCGGCCGGTCTGGGGGTTCACGGCAAACTGCACGTTAGAGCCACCGGTCTCGACGCCGATCTTCTCCAAGATAGCAAGCGAGGCGACACGCATGCGCTGATACTCAAGGTCGGAGAGGGTCTGCGCCGGCGCCACGGTGATGGAGTCACCGGTATGCACGCCCATGGGGTCGAGGTTCTCGATGGAGCACACGATGATGCCGTTGCCGGCGTGGTCACGCATAACCTCCATCTCGTACTCTTTCCAACCCTCGATGGATTCCTCGACCAGCACCTCATGGGCAGGCGAGAGTTCAAGGCCCTGGCTCACGATGGAGACGAGTTCCTCGTGAGTATGCGCGATGCCACCACCGGCGCCGCCCAAGGTAAAGCTCGGACGCAGCACGCAGGGATAGCCCACACGCTCGGCGATGGCCTCGGCGTCAGCCACGCTGTAGGCATAGCCCGAGCGCGCGACCTCCAGGCCGATCTCGGCCATGGCCTCGTTAAAGAGCTTGCGGTCCTCACCGCGCTCGATGGCGGCAAGGTCACAGCCGATCATCTCGACGCCGTACTTGTCGAGTGTGCCGTCCTTTGCCAGCTCGACGGCGGCATTCAGACCGGTCTGGCCGCCCAGCGTGGGCAGCAGCGCATCCGGGCGCTCCTTCTTGATCACGCGCTCGATAAATTCGGCGGTGATGGGCTCGACATAGGTGCGGTCGGCCAAGCCCGGGTCGGTCATGATGGTCGCCGGGTTGGAGTTGACCAGGATGACCTCAAAGCCATCCTCCTTGAGCACCTTGCAGGCCTGGGCGCCGGAGTAATCGAACTCGCAGGCCTGGCCAATGACGATGGGGCCCGAGCCAATGACGAGGATGCGCTTGATGTCGGTACGTTTAGGCATGTTTAAAACCTCCTAGAGAGGCTGACTCAATGTTTTGGAAAAGTCAGCGAGGGTGCAGCTGGTGCATCAGGTTGCCGTGATGCGAGGGCGCGCTGGGCTTATGCCCGCGCGTCCGAAGCAGAACGGCAAGATGATGTGCCAGATGCAGCCGCAGCGTCGACAGGTCCGCCGTTCGGTAGAACGGCGGAACCACTATCGGCGAAATTCCAGCCCTGCAGGCGGTCCTTGGCGGTATCGATGTCCAGATAGTTCTCCTCGCCGTCCATGAGTCGCGTAAAGGCGGTAAAGAGATAATGGGCATCGGTGGGGCCGGGCGATGCCTCGGGGTGATACTGGACCGAGAAGCACGGGGCGTCGAGCAGTTGGATGCCCTCGGCGGTGCCGTCGTTGAGGTTCACGTGCGTCAGGCGAATGCGGCCGAAGCGCTCGTTCATCACGACCGGCGCGATACCGCGGCGTACCCAGACGCGCAGATCGCCATCGGCCGCATGTTCGGTCTCGCCGCCAGAGAGCTCAGGGATCAGTTTGCCCAAGCTGGGGAACAACAGGCCAAAGCCGTGGTTTTGCGCGGTAATCTCCACACGGCGGCTGACCAGATTCATAACCGGCTGGTTGCCGCCACGGTGACCGAATTTGAGCTTTTCCATCTGGGCGCCGCACGCCAAGCTGATCATCTGGTGACCGAGGCAGATACCAAAGATTGGCACCTTGCCGATCAACTGCTGCACCTGCTCGTAGGTCTCCACCACGGCATCGGGGTCGCCGGGGCCATTGGACAAAAAGACGCCATCGGGATTCATGTCGAGCACCTGACGCGCGGGCGTATCCCACGGCACGACGGTGATGTTGCAGCCGGCACGGACCAGGCCCTCCAGGATGCCGCGCTTGACACCGCAGTCGTAGGCGACCACTTTGTGGCGGGCAGGAGCGACAGGGGCAAGCGCAAAGTCATGCGTAGCGGGCAGGTCGCTCGCGGCAAAAGCGTGGGGCTCAGGGCAGCTCACGGTCTTGACCAGGTTCTCGCCGACCAGCGTAGGCGCGGCGGACAGGCGCTCGGCAAGCTCGTCGACGTCAAAGATCTCCGTCGAGATTATGCCCATCTTGGAACCGTTGTCGCGCAGGTGGCGCACGAGAGCGCGGGTGTCGACGCCCTCGATAGCGACGATGCCGTGTGCACGCAGGTACTCCGGCACGCTGACGGTCGAGCGCCAGTTAGAAGGCGTGGCGCACATGTCGTGGACGACCATGCCGCGCATGGCGGGAGCGCTCGCGGGGCGAGCGGTATCGCCGGGGAAGGCCGACTGGACATCGGTCTCGTCAATGCCGTAGTTGCCGATTTGCGGATAGGTCATGGTTACGATTTGGCCGGCATAGCTCGGGTCGGTCATGACCTCAAAGTAGCCTTCGAGCGACGTGTTAAAGCAGACCTCGCCGGTTGCGGTACCCTCGGCACCGCATGCACGGCCATAAAAAATGGTCCCATCCTCAAGATACAGGATGCAGGGACCGCAGGTGCCCTTGCTGGTTTTAGCCAGCATACGCTGGCACAGCTCGCTGGGCGCGACGGTGCGGGCGGCAGCGCCCGCAATATGGTTGTTCGCCATAGTTCTCCTTCCCGGTCTCACAGGACCGGCTTAAAGGTGTGTAGTTAGGCCTCGCGGTATTGTAACCGCAAGCATGCCTCATGGCGTTAATTTCATCGAAATGTTTACGAAATGATAATTATGACTTTCTATGCATAATGATTTTTTAATCCCCGTCCCAGAAAAATCATCCCGCGTGGGCTTGTGGCTCACGCGGGATGATGGCCTCTTACTTTTTCTTGTCCTGTTCCAGCAGATCGGACGGTGAGCGATCGGGCTTGCCACCGCGGAAAATCTCGCGGCCATGCAGACGATGCTCCAGGTCACGTTCGGCCTTTTCCTCGTCAATCTTGGTCTGGCTAACCACCGGGTCCTCAATCAACGACGACACCGAGTTCACCTGCTTCTGAATGCGCTCGGCGATGGTGTCATCCATACTCACGATGCGCATCTTCCAGTCGATATTCGTGGCGTTGGATGAGCTCTTGGTCCACACGAACGTCAGGATGGCGCTCTGGTGGCCGTGGGCGGGAAACATGCCAAAGAAGGAATCGTGCTGAATGTTGCTATCCTCGTCGATATAGGCGTGAACGTTATACACCACGTGGTCGATCTTATCGTTGAGCAGCGCGTTGGTCGCAAGCGCCGCGGCCTGGATCTGACCATTGGACAGCAGCTCGAGCTCGTTGGCAGACGATGTGTCCAACACCGTCACCTCGACCGTGCCCGTACGCTCATCGGCTTCATCGACGGTAAAGTCGAGTGGGAACTGCGTAAAGCCGTTGCCCCACTCAAGGCCGCCCTTCAGCGCCGTCGAAACGGTATCGACCGAAACGCTCTCGGACAGGTTGGCGGTGTTCAGACGACGCATCACGCCGTAGCCAATCTGCATGCCCACGATCAGCACCAAAATACCAATGACCACGGCCATCGCGGTCTTCGTAATGGTATGGCTCACCTGCGAACCCGAAGGATCGTCCTCGGACAGCGGGTCGATATGTTTTGCCTGGCTCGCGCGGTCCTCGCTGCGCAGCTGCGCTAGCGCAGCTTTGTCACCGCGCTTGGCCGCAGCCTCCTTCTCACGCATGCGCTCGGTTCGCTTTTTGGCAAGCGTGGGATCCAAGACACCGGATGCATCGATTTCGGAGAATAACTCCGTCACTTCTTCCGGAGTCAAAGGGTTCTTGTCAGCCATAAACTTCCTGTCATATCAATCAGTCGAGCTCGTGCGCACGCGCACCTTCGAACTGCATTCGATAGTAACGGGCATAGGTGCCGCCACGGGCGAGAAGCTGTTCATGCGTGCCACGTTCCACAACGCGACCATGCTCAACGGTCGCAATCTCGTCAGCATGCTTAATGGTCGAAAGGCGGTGGGCGATGATGATTGTGGTACGGCCGCGTGCCAGCTCTTCGAGCGACTCCTGGACCGCCTCCTCGCTCTCGTTATCCAAAGCACTCGTCGCCTCGTCCAAGATCAGGATCTTGGGGTTCTTGAGAAACACGCGCGCGATGGCAACACGCTGCTTCTGTCCGCCCGAAAGACGGCTGCCGCGCTCGCCCACGACCGTGCCATAGCCCTGTGGAAGCGACTCGATAAAGGAATCGATGTTGGCGCGACGGGCGGCCTCGGCGATCTCTTCCGCTGTAGCGCCCGGCTTGCCGTAGGCGATGTTCTCGCCAATCGTACCGTCAAACAGATAGACATCCTGCTGCACCAGGCCGATGGCACGGCGCAGGCTCTGCTGCGTCACATCGCGCACGTCTTGGCCGTCGATGCTAATGGATCCGGCAGGC